>NZ_JFAN01000027.1:0-69154 GCF_006408855.1 Bifidobacterium sp. UTBIF-68
CGGATGAGACCACGAACGGTACGGAGGCCTGGGAGTTGCGGTGGGCGAGCTCCAGCGTGCAGCCTTTGAGGTCCATGACGTCCTGCTGGTATTCGCCCATGCCGTACAGGCGTTCGTCCGCGGGTGCCTGGAACGAGACGGTGACGGCGTGGTCGCCGCCGATGATGGGCTTGAACCGGCGTGCGTGCAGGTCGAGCGATCCACCGCGCGGGTATTCGCGGAATAGGAGGGTCCCGTCCGCCCTGTGGAAGCTCAGCTCGCATCGTGGCTCCTCGTAGCCCGCGCCACCGTAGACGTCGTATGACGCCTTGGCTTTGACGATGATGCCGCCGTTTCGCAGCTCCGCGCTGGAATGCTCTTCGTCGATGGTCACCAAGACCGCCGAAGGGTCCTGTACAGGATCGTCCAGCAAGGCCCATTGCGGGGATTCCGGTTCGTGCATCTGCGACGAGCGCACGCGTATCGAGTCCGCGCCCCATGGTTCGACGCGAAGGTATTCGCCGTCGCCGGTCCAGGTCAGCGCCTGCCCGTCGGTATGGAAGGTCAGTAGTGTCATGTCCGTCTCCTTTGACGATGTGTGATTGATGCCACGGGACGCGTATCGCTCCCGTGTCGGTTCGGTCTGTCAGTCCTTGATGGCGCCTGCGGTCACGCCGGCGGCTACGTATTTCTGCGCCACGATGAGCAGCAGGGCGGTGGGCACGGAGGCCAGGACTGCGGTGGCCATCATCGGGCCCCATTCCTGGTTCTGTGAGCCGATGAAGTCGTAGATGCCCATGGTGATCGGTCGCATCCTGCCGCCTCCGGAGTCAAGCGTGGACGCGAACATGAAGTCACTCCATGCCCACAGGAAGCTGAACAGCGATGTGGTCACGATGGTGTTGCGGCTCAACGGGATTACGATCCTGGTGAACACGGTCCACTGGGATGCTCCGTCGATCTGCGCCGCCTCGATCAGGGATCTCGGCATGCCGGACATGAACCCGGTGAGCAGCATGACCGCGAACGGCACCGCGATCGTGGAGTCAGCCACGATCAGGCCGGGCAGCGTGTCCAACAGCCCGAGGTCGCTGAAGATCTGGTAGAAGCCGAGCGCCATGACCACGGCCGGGATCATCTGCGCCACGATGAGCAGGAAGTTGAGCGTCCTGCGGCCCTTCATGCGCAATATGGCCAGCGCGTACGAGGAGGGCAGGGCGATGAGCAGGGTCAGGACCACGCATCCCAATGCGATGACGATCGAGGTCGCCAGGTACGGCAGCTGGGAGTCGAACGCCTTGGCGTAGTTGTCGAGCGTGAAATCCAGTGGAATCAGAGCGCCGGAGCGGATGGATCGCCGCTGGGTGAACGAGATGTTGACCATCCAGTAGACGGGGAAGAGCATGATGAGCGTCAGTATGACGCCGATGGCGGTCTTCCACCATGTCGAACGGTGTTGCATGTCGTGTTACCTCTCTTCCTCTTTGCCTTGCGCCCACAGGTAGACCAGGGCGAAGGCCAATGCGACCAGGATCAGGATCGTGCCGACCACGGAGGCCTCGGAGTATCGGATGGTCGCGGACGTGCCCTTGCCGAACGCCATCTCGTACGCCCAGGTGGCCAGGGTGCGCGATGTGCCGGTGCCCTTGGTCATGATCCAGATGATGTCCACCGTGCGCAGCGTGTACACGAAGCCGAGCAGCAGGGTGATCATCGTGACGGGGCGCAGCAGCGGGAACGTGATCCTCCAGAACCGCTGCCAGGCGTTGCATCCGTCGAGGGAGGCGGCCTCGTACAGGTCCCCGTTGATGTTCTGCAGGCCGGAATACAGGATCACCAGGTTGAACGGGATGCCCAGCCAGATGTTCGCGATGATCACGGCCCACAGGGACTTGTCGGCCTGCAGCCACCAGACCGGGTCCATGCCGAACACGCCGAGCAGGTTGTTGATCAGGCCGCTGTCCGCGTCCATCATCCACTGCCAGATCGTGCCGGAGATCATGGGAGGCAGCAGCCAGGGCACGAGGAACGCGCCCCGCAGCCCTGCGGACAGCTTGAAGTTCTGGTTGAAGAACACGGCCAACGCCAGGCCAATGGCATATTGGAAGATGATGGAAAGCACTACGAATATCAGTGTCTGCCGCAACGTGGTCCAGAACTCGGGGTTGGAGACGACCTCCTTGTAGACGTCCAATCCGGTCCAGGGGGCCTCGCCGGTCACGAATGTGCGCCGGGTGTAGCGGTGAAGGCTCATGGAGATGTTCTGCACCAGTGGGGATACATAGAACACCAGCATGTAGATGATCAGTGGCGCCGCGAATCCGATGGCCGCCCAGGTAGTCGGCCTGATACGTCCGGACGGTTTGCGCGCACGGTTTTGTGTTGTTGGCATGATAAGCGCCTCACGATGGGGAAAGAGAAAACGACGGAATCAGGGGATGCGCCGCGCCGGGCGGGCAAAACAGGGTTGGAGTATGGGGCGTCCGGATTGGACGTCGAGACCGCAAGCCGGACGCCCCTGGCGGGAAGGAAGGGAAAGAAAGCGGTTTGCGGGTCAGGCCTTGTTCAAGGCCGCCTGAAGGTCTTCGGACAGCTTCGCCGAGATGTCCTCATAGTCGAGTCCGACATCAGTGGTGCGGCCGGAGGCGTTTTCCACGATCTCGACCCACGGCTTCCACACTTCGTTCTCCTTGACCTGTTCCGCGCGCACGTCGCTCTTGGCGGCCAGGTAGACCATCTCGTCATTGAGCGACTTCAGATTGTCGCCGTCCACGAGGCATTCGATGACCTTGACCGTGGCGGCCAGCTTGTCCTTGCCCATGTCCTTCTGCGTGGGGATGGTGATGAACTCGCCGCCGGTCGGCACTGGCGCCACGCCGCCATCCTTGGACGGGATCGGAATCATCTCATAGCCTTCCTCAGCGGCTGATTCCGCCTGCCAAGAGCCGTTTTCGGAGAAACCGTACTCGCCGGTCAGGAACAGATCCCATGCGGCGGACTGGTTGTCCGTGGCCACCGACTTCGGCGCCCACCCCTTCTGCACCCAGCCCGAAACTAGATTCAAGGCGTCCTGCTCGGCAGTCGAGCCGGCGGCGTCAGTCAGTTTGCCGCCTGCACCCCAGAACCAGGGCAAGAACTGGAAAGTGCCTTCTTCGCCGGAGATGCCTGCGAACGTGATGCCCTTGAATCCAGCGTTGACGACCTTCTCGATGGCTGTGTTCAGGGAATCCCAATCGGTGATGGATGCGGGATCGACGCCGGCCTTCTCCAGAACGGTCGGATTGTAGTACAGTCCAAGAGCGTTGGAGCCGTAGGAGATACCGTATTGCACGCCGTCCACGACGCCGGGGCCTTCGATGTTCTCGTCATATCCGGAGACATCCACGCCTGCGGCCTTGATATCGGTCACCAGACCGGCGTCCACAGCGGTAGGCATTTTCGGATTGTCGATCAGTGCGATCTCAGGAGCGTTGTTCGCCTTGACGGCTGTGGTCAGGTTGTTGAGCAAATCGGATTGGGCGTAGCCCACTCGCTTCACGGTGTATCCGTCAGGAGCGCATTTCTCCACGAAGGCCTGCCAGGTGCTGTCCGCGGTCTTCTGCGGATACGGGTCCCAGAACTCGATCGTCTTGTCGTCCTTGGCGGAGGAAGAGTTTCCACAGGCCGTCAGACTCACTACAGCGGCGGCGGCCACCATACAGGCCAGCACGCGACGGGTTGTTGAATTGGTCATCTCTGTTTTCCTTTCGTCGCCACGCAACATTGCGTTCGGCAGTTTTCCCCAGACAACTGTATGCAGCGCTGAAACAATTGTCCTGATTATGTTTAACCGGTTCAACAAAGTTGAATATACAGCAAGAATGAAGGAAAAGCAAATTAGTATGACGCTCTAACCAATTAATCCGATTGGTTGTTAACGCTAAACTCTTTATTGTTCAACCACTAAAGGAAAATCGAACAGCACTTCCTGCTTCGGCGCGTCGCGGTTTGCCACGCGAGAGGCCAGCAGCTGGACGGCGGTCTTGGTCAACTCGTCCAGATCGGTCTGCACGGAGGCGAACGGGATTTTCATCGTATGCGCCAATTGTTTGGGGAACACGGTCACCACTCGCAGATCACGAGGGATGTCGATGCCAAGACGCGCGAAGGTCTGCGCGGCCACTATGGTGACTGGTTCATTGTATATGACCATGGCCGTCGCCTGAGGATAATCAGCCAGGGCCTGTCCGATCAGCGACGACGGGTCGGCATCATCGTCGCTCGGACACATCACATGCATATTGATGCCCTTGGCTTGTGCCGCATTCATGATGGCTTCATGGAAGCGAAGTGCGAATCCGAGCCGCTTCCGGAAGATCTGCCTGGACCACAGAACCAGAGTGACGTCACGATGCCCCTCTCCATCAAGGAAATCAATGATGTTGCTGGTCTCCTTGACGAAATCGGAATCCATGACGTCCAGCCCGAAGGAATCGGCGGGCGAACCGAACACCACCGTGGGCATGTGCTCATCGACAGCCAGACGCATGCGCGCATCATCATCACGCACATCCATGAGAATGAAGCCGTCCACTTTTCTGGACGCCCAAGCCCTTCGCATGGCGTCCACGCCATCACCGCCGATGAAGAGCGTATCGTATCCGCATTGCGCGGCGCATTCACCGATAAGGAACACATGCAAACCGAACAAGGCGGACAGATAATCGCTATGGGAGGCCGGGGAGACGATGCCGAACGTCCTGGTCTCGTTGGCCGACAGGGCCCGTGCCGCATGGTTGACCGTGTAGCCGAGCTCCTTGATCGCCTTATGCACCTTGTCGGCGGTCTGCTCCGTGATACGGGAATCACCGGAAAGCACGTAGGAGACCGTCGCCTTTGACACCCCCGCAGCACGGGCCACATCCGATATGTTGACCATGCGGAACACCTCCTCCATAAACCATAGATACTAGCGGATATGCACAGGTTTACAGGTATATGAAATAGTTGGTTGATGTTTGGTTGGTCTCTGGTTGAATCTTTTTACACCTACAGAGGGTCTTTGTAAAAATATAGGTTGAAAAGTCGGTGATGTTTTGTAAACTTTCCGGTTGAAAGGAAGGTGCGAACGATGAGCAACCCGAAGACGACATTCGACTATGTGGGCGAGATATGGAGCATCGCGGACTGGGTGCGCGATGTCATACGCCCGGCCGACTACAACAAGCTGATCCTCCCGTTCGCGCTGTTGCGCCGATTGGAATGCGCGCTGGAGCCGACGCGGGATGCCGTATGCAAGGCGGTCGAGGAACACGAGGCCGAATGGGGTCTGGAAAACGAAGCGTACTGCGCGTTCTCCGGCAAATCCTTCTACAACGTGACCAGCTTCCGTCTCAACGATCTGGGCGTGGACAACACAATCGACGCGCTCATGACCTACGTGGAGGGGTTCAGCCCCAACGCGCGGGAAATCCTCACCAAGTTCAAAATACGAGAGACCTGTTCGGACCTTCAGGATGAGGGCATGCTGCATGAGGTTTGTATGCGCTTCGCCGGCTTCGACCTGAGCCCCCAGACCGTGTCCGACCGTATGATGAGCGACATCTACGAGCACCTGATCCAACGCTACGGCGAGGAAATCGCGCAGGGCGCCGAGGACTTCATGACGCCACGCGACGTGGTGCGTCTCGCGGTAAGCCTCGTGTTCGCCAACGAGGACCAGTTCCTCACCTCCGACGACGGTGCCATGCGCACCCTGTACGACGGAACCTGCGGCACATGCGGGTTCATCAGCGACGCCCTCGACATGCTTGACGAGTGGAAGGCCCGCAACCCCGGTGTCTCACCCGCGTCCATCGTCCCCTACGGTCAAGAACGCGAGGGCGTCACCTGGGCGGTCGGGAAGACGAACCTGCTGCTGCGCAACGTCGGCAACGCCGGTCAGGACCGGTTCGACCAAATGCGTGACCTGTCCGAGCACATCATGCAGGGGGACACCCTGTCCGACGACAAGTTCAACGGGATGACGTTCAACTACCAGCTCACCAATCCGCCCTACGGCAAGGAATGGAAGGTCGAGGAACGGGCGGTCCGAGACGAGGCCTCCTACGGTTTCAAAGGCCGTTTCGGCGCGGGGCTTCCGCAGATCGGCGACGGGTCGATGCTGTTCATCCAGAACGTCGCCGCCAAACTCGCACCGGTCGAGCAAGGCGGAGGCAAGGCCGCGATCGTCCTGTCCGGCAGCCCGTTGTTCAACGGGGACGCGGGATCGGGGCCGTCGAACATCCGCCGTTGGTTGTTCGAGAAGGATTACATCGACTGCATCGTGAAGCTGCCCACGGAGATTTTCTTCCGTACCGGTATCAGCACGTACATCTGGATACTGTCCAACAAGAAGCCCGAGGGCCGCAAGGGCATGATCCAGCTGATCGACGCGTCCAACCGTCGTACCCCGTTGAAACGCAATCTCGGCAACAAGCGCTATGAGATCAGCGATGAACAGATTGACTGGATCACCCGCACCTACATCGACGGACACGACCACGGCGACAGCGTCATCGTGCCCGCGAAGGAGTTCATGTTCCGTCAGGTCACGACCCGCCAGCCATTGCACATGTATGTCACCGTGGATGCGTCCCGCACGGACGAACTGTTCTCCACGTCCAAGCCGATGGGCAAGCTCACGGACGAGAAAAAGCGAATCATCCGCGACTGGTTCGCCGAACATGACGGCGAGACCCACGACTACAAGTGGGCGTACGCGGCGGTCAAGGAACTCGGCAAGCTCATGTCCAGTCCGAAGCCCCCGAAGGCGCAGCTCGTCAAAGCCATCGTGGACGTGTTCGGCATGCGCGACCCCGAAGCGCCCATAGCCTTGGACGACAAAGGCAATATCGTCTACGACACGGAACTCAACGACAGGGAGAACATCCCCTTTGGGCTGGACTTCCAGGAGTACATGGAACAGGAAGTGCTGCCGTACGCGCCCGAAACCACCATCGACACGGACGTGAAGGACACCGGCCCCCTGCAGGACGGCAGGATCGGCGTCGTCGGCACATCCATCAGCTTCAACAGGTACTTCTACAAGTACGAGCAACCGCGCGACCCCAAAGAAATCGCCGACGAGATTCTGGACCTAGAGGACGGGCTCGAATCGTTCATGAAGGGATTCCTCAAATGAGAACGATGAAGGATAGTGGTGAGATTTGGTTGGGTAACATTCCGTCTCGATGGGCGGTATGGAAATTAAAGTATGCAGCCCCGCAACATAGAACAGCTGCTGTAGATACCCGGTCTTTCATTGGATTGGAAAACATCGAAAGTGGTACCGCATGTCTTCTGGGATATTCGAAAGCACCAGAGGGGAACGCCATTTTTGCAGAAAAAGGCGATGTCTTGTTCGGGAAACTACGGCCGTATCTTTCAAAGACACTTCTGATTAACGAGAACACATCATGTTCCAGTGAATTCGTCGTTATGCGACCGCGTATTGTTTCATCGGAATTCTTGAAATACATAACACTGAGCCCATCGTTTGTTAATCAGGTTGATGTTTCAACGTATGGAACGAAGATGCCTCGGGCAAGCTGGGATTTTATTGGGAATCTGCTTATCCCCGTCCCCAGCAATCAAGAGCAGAAGGCCATTGTAGCGTATCTTGATGCTCATTGCGCGCCTATCGACGAGGCCATCGCCCGGCATCGTGCGGCGATCGACAAGCTGGAGGAATACCGTCGCGCGGTCATCACCAAAGCCGTGACCAAGGGACTCGACCCGAACGCCGACATGAAGGACAGCGGTATTGGCTGGATCGGCAAGATGCCCAGTAGCTGGCGACTTGAAAAGCTGAAGTACCTTTGTGAAAGCCGAAACGGGCTGGACTATAAGGCTCAGGATGTATGCGACAGCAGCGACCAAAACGCTGTCTTCGTGATTCGTTCCTCGAACATCATCAATGGCCGTATCGAGCATGGAGACGACGTATACATTAATAAACAAATCCCAGGCGCTCTTCAACTCCGCCGCGGCGATTTGATTATCGTACGAACGAACGGCAGCCAGCGTCTTGTCGGGAAATGCGGATTGATCGACACGGATGAGAAATGCACTGCAGGCGCGTTCATGCTTATTTGCCGTTCAACATTTAATCCCTATATCTATTGGGTTCTCCGCTCGGAATTACTTTCTTTCCATAGAGGCCAATTTGATACGACCACAATCAATCAGCTATCAAATGACATGTTAAGGAATATGCTGATTCCTTTGCCTCCATCCGAACAAATGCTGTCAATCATGGCCCATCTTGATTATCAGTGTGCTGCGGTGGATGATGCCATCGACCGTCAGAACCAGATCATTAGCAAGTTGGAGGAATACCGCAAGAGTCTGATTCATGCCGCGGTGACGGGGCGAATCGATTGCACGGAAGGAGCCGGGGAATGAGCGTCAACGACGATTTGCACAGGGAGCAGTATTTCGAGGGGTACCTGACCCGCGCGTTGGCCGGGTTGGAGGATTCCGATTGGCGTGTAAGCGACACGGACGAGGGCTTCGACCCGCAGACCGCGCTCTACTGGCCGGATTTCATCGAATTCCAGCGGACGGTCGCACCGGAAAAGCTGGAGAAGATGAACCGCGTCCAGGGAGGCAACTGGGAGAACAACCTGCGGTTGCGATTGGTGCGCGCGTTGGAGACCGACGGCACGATCAGCGTGCTGCGCGGCGGGTTCCCGTATGCCGGTTATCAGACCATCATGGGATCCGCCCCATACCCGTCCGACCCTCGCATCAGAAACGCGGAACGCAACTATGACGCGAACATCCTGCGCGTCATGAGACAGGTGCATTACCAGACGCAGGGCAACAAGTCGCTCGACCTCGTGTTCTTCGTCAACGGCATCCCGGTCGCGACCGGCGAGGTGAAGACCGAACTTACCCAATCGGTCCAGGACGCGATCGACGAGTATCGGACCGAACGCAAGCCGATCGAACCGGGAACGAAGCGCCGCAACTATCTGCTGATGTACAAGCGGGGCGCGGTCGTGCACTTCGCGATCAGCGAGGACGAGGTGTGGATGTGCACGAACCTGTCGGAGCCGTCCCCGCTTTTCCTGCCGTTCAACCGGGGCACTGCGGACGGCCATGCGGGCAACCCGCCGGCCGAAGGGGACGAGTATCCGACCTCGTATTTCTGGAATCAGGTGTGCCGCCGCGACAACTGGCTGCACATCTTCCAATCGTTCGTGTTCGAGGAGGTCTCCCAGAAGGAGGATGCCACGGGCCGGGTGCGGGAGCGTCGCACGCAGATCTTCCCCCGATACCACCAGTGGGACGCCGTCACCAGGATGCTCGCGGACGTGCGGGCCAAGGGACCCGGCCAACGGTATCTGATCGAGCATTCGGCCGGCAGCGGCAAGACCGAAACGATCACATGGACCGCGCACGAGCTTGCGGACGTGCGCAACGAAAAGGGCGGGCGCATGTTCTCCAGCGTGATCGTCGTGACCGACCGTCTCGCGTTGGACACGAACATCAAGAAGACGATAGGCCAGTTGAAGAACGTGCCCGGCTACGTGACCGAAATCGGCACCGACGCGGAAGGGCATCGTGTCTCGGACGCGTCGAAGAGCCGTCAGGTCGCCAAGGCTCTTTCCGACCGTCGTGAGATTATCGTGGTCACGTTGCAGACGTTCCTGTACGCATGGCCCATGATCGCCACCGACCCGAACCTTGAGGGGCGGAATTTCGCGGTCATCATCGACGAGGCCCATTCCGCGCAGGAGGGCAGCAGCGCGGCCGCGTTGAAGAGCGCGCTGAACATGGCTGCCGACAAGCTCAAACTGGCGGTCGCCAAGCCCCTTGGAGGGGACGGGGACGGGCTGACCGACGAGGACGCGGTGGCGGAATACTTCACCCGCATGCAGGCCGCGAACGTCATGCCCGCCAATGTGTCGTTCTTCGCGTTCACCGCGACGCCGAAGGCGGAGACGGAGACCCTGTTCGGCCGTCCCTCCGGCAGAACCGACCGGGACGGCAGGGAGATTCCCGAATCGTTCCACAAATATCCGATGCGGCAGGCCATCGAGGAAGGCTACATCATCGACCCGCTGTCCGGATACATGCCATACAAGACCGCATACAAGTTGGCCGAGGAGTACGCCCCCGACAAGCTCGTCGACGAGGGCCAGGCGCGCCGGGCCATCGCCCGATGGAAGTCATTGCATCCCACGAACGTGATGGAGAAGACCTCGCTGATCATCGAGCATTTCATACGCAACGTCGCCCCGCTGCTGGACGGTCAGGCGAAGGCCATGATCATCACCTCGGGCCGTCCGGCCGTGGTCAGATACAAGTACGCGTTCGACGCGTATCTCAGGGCGCATCCGGAATACGACCGTGACCGGATCGAACCGCATCTGCAATTCAAGGTGCCGGGCGAACCGCTGGTCGCGTTCTCCGACAAGGTGAACGGCTCCAAATGCGTGCTGCCCGACGACGAGTACCTGAAAAACAACCCGTTCGCCCAGATCGACACCGGATACGACTACACCGAGTCGAACATGAATAATCTCGGCTATCAGAGCGTGGAAAAGGCGTTCGACATGTCCCAATACCGTCTGATGATCGTCGCGGACAAGTTCCAGACCGGTTTCGACCAGCCGAAGCTGTGCGCCTTGTACGTCGACAAGCCGATCGCCAACGACATCGAGATAGTGCAGACCTATTCGCGTGTCAACCGCATATATCCGGGCAAGGATCAGGTGTTCATCCTTGATTTCGTGAACGATCCGGACACCGTGGTCAACGCGTTCCGCAAATACGACACGGGCGCGCACATGAGCGAGGCCCAGAACCCGGAAGTGGTCTACGCGATCAAGAAAATGCTCGACCATGCGGACATCTACACGGCGGACGACTTCGCCAAATACCGTGACGTGCAGTACAAGGCCGTCGCCGAGGCTGTCTCGAACACCGGCAAGGATTCATACCGTAAACGCCTGTACAACGCGGTGAGCCTGCCTGCGGAACGGTGGATGTCGCAATACCGCGCCCACACCACCGCGTACGCGACATGGGCCGACGTGCTGGAACGGGCCAAAGCGGACGGAGACACCGTGACCATCCTTCATGCCGAGAAAAGAATAGAGGAGGAGCAAGCGGAGCGGGACAAGCTCGTAGCGTTCCGTAAGCTGCTGAAACGCTACTGCTCCGCCTACATGTTCATCAGTCAGATCATCGATCTGGAAGATCCCGACCTTGAGGTGTTCAACGGGTTCGCCAAACTCCTCTCGAACCGCATCTCGGATACGGGACTCGATCAGATCGACGTGAAAGGACTCGTGCTCTCGGATTACCGTATCGACCGGCTTCGCCGTGATGATTCGGAAACGGAACGCGACCTCAAACCGATGGGACCCGGCGTGGGACATTCCGGGGCGTCCAAACGGCAGAACATGAAAAGCATCGTGGCGAAGCTCAATGAGACATGGGGCGACAAGGTAAATGTGGTATCCGCGGCCCGCGTGGTCAACTTCATCGTCGACTATGTGATCATGGATCAGGTCACCCGCACGCGCATCATCAACTCGACCAACTCCAAGGAATCGGTGGTTGGTGATGGACGGATGAGGAATCTGATCAAGACCGCATTGGTCTCCATGGTCAACAACGAGACCGGCGGTCTTGCGGCGCAAATCATGAACGACCCGCAGGCCATCGATTCCCTGGCCGATCAGATCTACGATCAGATCGCGAAGGGACGCCGCTACAACATTCCCGACATCCAGCAGTATGTCGAGGAGACGGAGAGGGAGAAGGGCCATGAACGGCAGTGACTCCATCATCAAGGAGCTGTTCGGCATCTCCGACTGCGACCTCGTCTCCACCGAGGAGACGGTTGAGAAAGGGAAGCGCTGCAAGACCATCCACCTGACCTATAGTGGCGGAGTGCCGGGCGAATGCCCGAAATGCGGAGGCCGTACATACAGTCACGGCAAACGCGATCTGACCATCGCTGACACCCCCATGGGAGGGGTCCCGATCCGTCTCGTCATCACGTTCCCGCGTCGTCGTTGCAGCCAATGCCGGAACCTGTGGCAGCCCTTATTCGACAACGTGAACGAGACCCGCAAGATGACTTCCCGCGCCTACGCGGACATCGCCCAGCGATCCCTCCGCGCCACGTTCCGGGAGGTCGCCGAGGACTACATGCTCACCCATGTGACCGTCAAGAACGTGTTCGAGGACTTCATCCGCGAATACGACCGGCAATTACGATTCAAGACCCCGGCGTTTCTCGGCATCGACGAGATAAAGATCAAGAAGATAGGCGAGGTGACGGTCATCACCGACCTTGAGCATCGGACCGTATACGACATGCTCGACGGGCGCAACCAGAAGAGGTTGACCGAATACTTCATGACCATGCCCGACCGGGAGAAGGTCCTCTGGGTCTGTTCGGATATGTATCGTCCGTTTCAGAAGACCATCGGCACGGCCATGCCCAACGCACGCTGGGCCATCGATCACTTCCATGTCGTCATGAAGGCAAATGAGGCCGTCGATACGATACGTCGGGCTCTGCAGCAAAGCATGCCCAGAAAAGACCGTATCAACACCAAGCGAGGGCTTGCCTACACGCTCAAGACACGGCGGCGCGACCTGACCGTCGATGAGGCAGTGAAGATCCGGCAACTCCGGAAGAACCCGGAACTTGAACCGTTGGCTATGGCGTTCGACCTCAAGGAGGACTTCTTCGACATATGGGATGAGAACCCCTCCTCCAAGGACAATGCCATGGCGGCGTTCGACCGGTGGGAACAGGAAATACCCGAGGATGCGGTCTACGAGAGCTTCCGTATACTGGCCAAGACCGTGCACAACTTCCACGAGCAAATATTCCATTATTGGGACTGCCCTCTGGCAATCAGCAATGGGTACACGGAATGTGCGAACCGTCTCATCCGCGAGACCAACATGAAGGGACGGGGCTACTCTTTCGAAACACTCCGAGGACGAAGCCTTTACCGGAAATACAATCTGCTCGCCATCATTAACAGCGGCGGACTCTCCATCGGCCCACGTGTTCTCGCGAAGGGCCCCTTGTTCACCACGGAAGCCGTCGATGCTGAAGACACGGAAGTCGAGGAAGAGGAATGGGAACCGTTCCCCGAACCCGAATACGAGGTGGACGAGACCACAGGAGAAATCATGGAGTGATTCGGTCATTCTCTGGTTGAACCAATCAGTACTACAACGGATTCCTCAACCAGAGAACGCTTTCCTCGCTTCAGAACAAGAGCATTATCCTGCACTAGTTTTCAACCTCTAGTGTTACAAACCCTTTTTACTACGTGTACGGCGTGCTGCACAGCCCGGAGTACTGTCACCGGTTCGCGAACAATCTGAAGAAGGAGCTGCCGCGCGTCCCGCTGGTCGGGGACTTCAAGGCGTTCATGAAGGCAGGCCGCGCCCTCGCCCACCTGCATCTCGATTACGAGTCATTGGATCCATGGCCGGTCATGGAGGTCGGGGACAAGACAAATCCGGGGCGCACGGAGAAGATGGTGTACCCGAAGAAGGTCAAGGACCCTGAGAGTGGCAGGAAAGTGCCGGACCTGACGGTGCTCAGGGTATCTGAGAACCTAACCATCGAGGGCATCCCATTGTTCGCCTACGAGTACGTGGTCAACGGCAAATTCGCGATTGGCTGGCTCATCGATCGCTACAAGGTCACCACCGACAAGAAATCGTCAGTCGAATACAGATTCCCTGTCGTCCAATACTCCCAACGCCCGCAGCTCGTTGTCGAACCGGTCGTGTTCGCGCTGTATGCGGAGCTCCTTCTCCCAAGCTCCATAGTCGTCCATACGGCATCCGTCGTTTGGCCCAATACTTATATTGTGCCGGCGTAAGCGTTCTATGCCGGGCAGGAGGGTCCCGTCCGGCCTGGTGAGAATATGGTTCTCCGGGATCTCGACGCCGGTACTCCAATCCTGGGTCACAGCGAAGCCGGAACCGTCGCCGAGCGTCTCGTATTCAGCGACATACCGTCTGCCCTGCTCATACCATTCACACATATGCAGCACCAGCGTGCCGTCTTCAAGTCTATCGCTCATAGCGTTTCCTCTTCTTCTGGTTCCCTACAGCTCGATGTCCTGGGCAAGCATGGTGATGGCGTCATTACGATGCTCGATCCACCATTCGGCATCGTCGCGACGGAGCACCTGCTTATACAACTCGTCGAACGCATCCCTATCCTCGATGCGCGCATGACGGGCGAGCACTATCACCTGCGACAGGACGCGCTGGCGTATCGGCTCGGCCCTGTCGCACTGCGATTTCGAGCCCCACAACTCGCAGAAGCCGGCCGATCTGTTGTCCCGCCGGCTCTGGATTCCTTCGCATGAGGCGCACAGCGTCTCTTCGGCTTTGCGGACCTTGCGCTCCACTATCACGTAGGAGCCGTCCACATTGATACGCTCCTGATGCCCGCAGCGGTGCGTGACCATCCGCCATGCCATGTCGCGTCCCCTCCTCGTGAAACCGTTCCGTCGTCAGACTGACCAATCAACAGCCGATTTGTAGAACATATGTTCTACTTTTGTGCGGACATTTGTTCGACGGAGAAGGGGCGAATCCAGCTGATTGACTGCGACGCGCCGACATGGTGCGTCAGAAAGGAGTATAGGAACGAGCATCCCATTTTGCTTGGGTTTCCCGCTGTTCCACGGGTTCTACCAAAGCACAAACTTCAATTGGATATCCAAAAGGGATTGGATATCCAACGTAATGGCCTCCACTCCAGAAGAATGATCGTCTGGAGTGGAGGCCATTTCGTTGGATCGATGATATCCGCATCTATCCCATAGTGCGCGTTAGACAAGCGTAGCTACCCAAAGGAATACAGCGGCTACAACGAACAGGATCGCAAACGCCTTCAAACCCACCTTCAGCCATTTGCCGAAGCTGATTCCGGCTACGGACAGGCCTGCGAGCAGCACGCCGCCAGTGGGGTTGACGATGTTCATCAATCCGTTGCCGAACTGGTTGCTCAATACGATCACGTCACGATTGATGTTGACGAGGTCGGCGAGCGGCCCCATGACCGGCATGGTCAATGCTGCGGAACCGGAGGACGAGGGAACGAACAAGGTGATGAACGCCTGAACTGCCAGCAGGATGGTGGTGAACAGCGCCTTGGGCAGGCCGCCCAGCAATCCGGCGAGACCATTGAGGATGGTATCGATGATCATACCGTTCTGCAGGATGACGAGGATGCTGTTGGCCAGTCCTATGATGACGGCCGCGTAGACGAAGTCCGCGCATCCGGAGACGAATGCCTCACACATCTCGTTGATGCTGAATCGTGCGATGATACCGGTAATGAGTCCCAAAGCGAGGAACAATGCACCAATTTCGGTCATGTACCAGCCTTGGGTGACGATGCCGTACACCATGACGGCAAGGCCGAGGATGAACACAGTGATGATGGCCTTGTCCTTGCCGGTGAAATGCGTCGCGCCGGTGTCGGAGACGAGTGTTTCTCCGTTTTTGCCGAACAGCTTCGCCTTAAGCACTCGGTCAGAATCGTAGACGATGGAGGATTCGGGATTCTTGCGGACCTTGAACGCGTAGCGCATCGTGAATGCGATGGCGATGACGGTGAAGACGGCCCAGTAGATGAGACGGAGCCAGAGCAATGGATTCCCATGCACTTCACCGATGCCTTGGGCGATCAGCACGTTGAACGGGTTGATCGTGGAGCCGATGTATCCGACCTGGCTGGCAAGGAACAAGGTGAGGATTGCGGTCATGGAGTCGAATCCCATAGACAGCATGAATGTGATGAAGATGATGAACAGGGGGATGAGTTCTTCGCTCATGCCGTAGGTGGATCCGCCGAGGCTGACGAGGATCATCATCAGCGGGATGACGAGGATGCCCTTGGACCCGAGGAAGTCTGCCAGAGCGCGCAGGCCGCGATCGATGGCTCCGGTTTTAAGGATGATGCCGAATGCGCCTCCAAGGATGAGTACGAAAGCGATGACTTCGACTGCGGCGATGATACCGTTGCCTGGCGCTTCCAGCACGGCGCTGAGCCCTTGCCGGTAATCAGTGCCGTCTTCGGCTATCTTTGATATCTGATGGTAGGTGCCTGGAACCACGACGGTACGTTCGCTGCCGTCAACCGTCACGGTTTTGGTGTCGTATTGGCCGCTGGGCACCACCCAGGTAAGGAACGCGCAGATGATGATGAGGAAGAACAGCAGCGCATAGCTGTGTGGGAATCCGATTTTCTTGATGCGGTCGACGAGTTTCATTTGTTGCCTCTTTGCATAATGGTGGAATACGATACATGAATTGGTATCTATGGCCGGCATCATTGCCGGCGTCGATTTGATGGAAACGTTGCGAAATCGATTCGCGTGGTCATGCTCGGTACGCGGTTTTCCCATCGATGATGGTTTCTATGACACGAGCATCATGGAGCTCGGCGTCAGGCGTAGAGAGAAGATCACGGTCGAATATCGCGAAGGTGGCAGTGGCACCGCGTTGAAGCATCCGTCCGGTACCGCTGCCGGGGAGGAAGTCTCCGGACGGCTTTCCATTGAGAGTGCCGGATGGTCTGCTATCGCCTCCTCGTATCCAAGATTTCAGGAGCGAGCTCTGAGCCAGAGCGTATTCAGGGAACCAACGTTCTTCACCTCGATCGAACCGTCGGCGTGAAGCGCGAAGCAATGCTTCAGGAACATCGGCCACGAATAGCGGACAGTCGGTGCCGCTGGTCACGGTCACGTTGTGATCGGTAAGGTTCGTGTAATGGAAGAACGAGGACCCATCCTCTCCCACAATGGCTGTGGGCATATATGACTCCTGGAGCGAGGGATTCAGTCCGAGAACCTGTGGGTAGATTTCGGCGGTAATGCCGGCTTCCGCCATGATCTTGGCCGCATGTCCGGTGATCATCTCCAGATCGCTGATGGAGTGCCGCACCTGGCGATTCGTGTGACGTGCCAAGATCTCCGCCGACCGTTCGATGGCTTTGTCTCCCTCGGCGGTCAGACAGCAGGATACGCCTCGGTCTGACAGATAGGCCACATCGGCTTCGATGGCGTCGTAATCCACCTTTGGTGGCACCGTTCCATTGGTATAGGTTCCTCGAATGTCACCGGTTCTGTCGGCAACGACGCCGTCGACCATGATCTTTACCCCACCGAATCGGGTCCGTGGACCAAATGACCGATAACGGAGTCTTGGAATCAAGGCTTTGTCGAGTTTGCGGATGACAGGTTCGATGGTCATGGTGACATCGAGCAGTTTGTCGGATATCGGAACATGCACGTCACAGTCATCGAACACGATGTCTTTGCAGGAGACGACGCCTCGCGAAAGCAGAAGTCGCTCGAATCGTCGCCAGGATTCCCTGACCAGCTCGGCATCATGGCACATTTCCCTGATCAGTCTTACGCGTGCTTCTGCGGAAAGCTGATCTTCCTGGAATCCATAGCGCTCGATTGCAGCGTTGTTCATCCAATACCGGCTACGGGCATCATCGATGGCGGTTATTGGCACCGTTGTGGAAATATCGTCAAGCGTCTGTCGGTCAGGATCGGAACCCCATACCTTGCGATTCCAACCGTGTGCATATACCGGTCGTCCAGAGTGCGTTGAAGCCCAATCGGAGATAACACTTGCCGCGTCCTCCATACTGACGGCATGCGATAGGTCAAGGCCTGCGTTAGCCGCCATCCAGCCGGAGAAGAACACGTGATTGTCATGCAGACCGGGCATCACAAGGTGGTCATCATGCTCGATGAGGTGTGTGGAGCTATCGATTGGCCCATAGTTCCAACCATGTTCCACGCGGGTGATGAACGGTCCTCGAAATTCAATGAACCCTTGGAAGGGTTCCTCGCCGTTCCCGTCAAAAATATGACGTGACCTGATAATGGTGTTCATAGGCTTTCCTTCGGAAAAGCTAAGGATTATGAGAGCTCTGTCCCCGTTTTGAACTCGCCGTCCGCATCCGAGTCATGGCCGCAAACTCGAAAAGGCATAGCTTGCGCTGGGTCTACGGCCGATATCGGCGCGAACGAGGATAGATAGAGTGAAACTCCGGATGCTTTCCGGGTGCGTCTAGAGCGTGAACGTGTAGAGCTCTCCTAAATAAAATTGGTGGCCGACGTGCACAGGCCGGTCATCCTGATCGCAGATCAGCGTCCTGATCTCGAAGAACGGGGTCCCGATAACTACGTTCATCTGCCTGGCAAGGTCTGCATCGGCCAGCGCCATGCTCAATGTCGTGGTTTTGGGGTTAATGGGATGGATGCCGTGTTCGTCTGACAGCAATCGGTACAGAGAACCGCTCAGATCGGCGTGTTCCAGAAAACCGAATCGATTTGCGGGGAAATAGTTGTTTTCCATCATGATCGGGATATTGTCACCCCTACGTACACGTTGGATATACAACACATCATCGCCTACAGAGATATCGAGCTTGTCGGCAAGGTCCACGTCGGCGGGAATGATCTTCCGTTTCAGGACCTCGCTCGAGGCATGGTATCCGGCGCGTTCAAGACTTTCGGTAAAGCCCATCACATATTCGATCTTGCGGTCGATGACATGACGACGCACGAATGTGCCCTTGCCTTGCTTCTTGATGAGGTATCCCTCATCCACGAGTTCCTTGATGGCTTTGCGCACGGTGATGCGTGATACGCCGTATCGTTCACCGAGTTCGGGCTCAGCCGGAATTCGCGCTCCAGGCGCATATGCGCCCGATGCGATGTCGGAGAGCAACGAGGCTTTCAGTTGGGCGTACATGGGGATACGCGCATCATCCTGCAGCATCGTCGGTCTCCTTCCTCGAGGATTTCTGGGTCAATCGTATACCGGTTTGTTCTGCGCTGCCGACGCGCACCGACTAGTCGATAGGCGTTCCGAACCCGAACGACCCGTCAAGCTGGACGGCTTTGGCGGCGAACTCCTGCCCGGCGACAAGGCTGTCATCGATGCCTCTGCCTTCGATGACGTGCGCCAAAAGGAACGCCGTGAGGAAGGAATCCCCCGCCGCCATGGTATCGACCGCCTCGACGACATGAGGCTCCAGCTCGTGGAACCGTTCACCGTCATAGACGAGCGTGGACTGCGAACCCCGGGTGGCGACCAGCAGTTTGTTAGGCTTGCGATATAGGCTGCGCAACAGCACTTTAACCTGGTTCGCGGGCATACCACTCAAAGAGAAGAAGCCGTACTGGATGTATCCAAGCGCGCCATCGATGGTGCTGGTTTCGAATTCATCGGAGAAATCATAGGAGACAGGAACCCCCATGGTCGAAAGGCGAGGCAGTAGATGATCCGCATTCCCCCAGATGCCCATATGAATCAGGGAGAAATCACTGATGTACTTCCAATCGGCCTCTGTGGCCTCAATAGGCTCGATGCCGGCGATGCCGCCCTCGTTGCTGCCGATGAAGACGCGGTCCCCATCTACCACGTTCACCTTGGCGCACCCGTTTTCACCGTGCCTTACTTGGCTGTGGCTTCGGTCTATGCCGAGCGCGTCGATGCTACGCTCCACATGCGCGGCGTTGGCATCATCTCCGAACACGCCCATGAATGCGGCGTCGTATCCCAGTTTCTTGGCGAACGCCGCGAAATTCAGCGCATTGCCTCCCGGGTACATGACATTGAGGTTGACATACTGGTCGACGACCTGGTCGCCGAGGCCAAGAACCTTGCTGGTGTTGCTCATCGCGGCCTTCTTTCAGTACTCGACTTTGCCCATGTAACGGCGGACGTCGAGATTATGGTCGCGGACCACGGATAGCGCGTAACGATATTTGCTCAGCACGCTGTAGAACAGAATCGGGCTGAAGTACTCATTGACTGAATCATCGATGAGGTCAAGGCCGAGCTCCTTGGCGTCTACGACTTCGACTTTCTTTGCGTACTTACCAAGGAATTCGAGCACGCGGTCGTCGAGAGCGCGGGTCCTGCCGAGTCCTCTGGCCACAATGAAGGGCGTGTCCTCATCGGTCACCTCGAATGGCCCGTGGAAGAACTCGCCGGAGTGAATCGGCGCCGCATCCAGCCATTGCATTTCCATCAGCGAACAGATGGAGAAGCCGTAGGCATGTCCGTAGGATGTGCCGGAGGCCAATACGTAGAACATTGTTTCATTCTGATACTTGGATGCAAACTCCTTTGTGCGCGGTTCGACCTGCTTTTCGGCATTCGCCACAACGGTGTCGATGATGGCCATGCCCTTGTTGAATGCCTCGATATGCGGATAGCCCTCGAGCCTGTCAATCAGATTGACGGTCAAGTCGAGCATGATGGCCATGGGGTTGTTATGCACGCGGGTCTCATCCCCCCATTCGTAGACGAACGAGTAATCGGATTCGTCGAGAAGTTTGGCATCCTTGTTGTATGTCAGTCCCACGGTCTGCGCTCCGGCCTTGCGTGCCATAGCCGCTGCGGCCACAGTCTCCGGAGTATTGCCACTGTGGGAGCACAGAACCACCACAGAGGTGGGTGAGAGACGCTTCGGGGTGGCGTGGACGAATTCGTTTGCTGTATACCAGCCGCTGGTGACGCCTGTGGATTCGGTGCGTACGAAGAAGTCAGATACGTACATGTCGACGAGAGAGCCGCCGCAGGCTACGTAATAGACTTCACTGACCTTGCCTCCATTGCGTTCAATTATCTGATCGACTACAGGAACGACATTCATGACGGATAACCTCCTCGTTAAACCATATGACGTTATGTAACGTCATATGTATATGTATAACGTCATATGACGTTTTAATCAAGTTGGACCATTCGGAGTGTCGCACACGGCCCATTGAGGAAAGCAGACGCATACGACAGGAACAGACACCAGCCACCACAGCAACATGCGGCATGCGCAGACGTTTACATACGGTTCACCGGGTTTAACGGGAGGGAAACAAAGCGCTGTTTGACTGTAGCCACACAGAGAGAGGAGGATCCGCATGAATCACCATATTGAAATACCTGCCGGCGGATTCCTCTTCATCAATCGCGAGGTCATGCGGCTGATTTCCGCATATGGCCTGTCGTGGACCGTGGCCTGACACGTCGCTTCTGATTCGCCGGACCCGGCGCGCGAATTCCCGCCCGCCCTGGCACACATTCACCGCATGCGACCATGCATGGTCGCATCGCTCGTTACTTGCTCTCCATATGGCCTTCCGCCGCAGTCACAATTGATTGCGGACCTGTCCATAGAGAATTTCGCATCACACGTCATCGTGAGGGTCAATCATGCCTGAAACCACACACCAGCCGTACCAGGTCATCATCGCCGACGGACTGACCAAGAAATACGGGAACCGTACCATTCTCGAATCGCTGGACCTTACCGTTTCCGAAGGCGAGCACATAGCCCTGGTGGGGCCATCCGGCTGTGGAAAATCCACATTGCTGTCCATCATCGCCGGACTCAACAACCAGACTGAAGGCCTGATCAGGGTGTTCGGCGAGGCCGATGAACAGCAGCGTCTGTCATACTGCGCCTGGATGCCGCAGAAGGACCTGCTGTTCCCCTGGATGAGCGTCGCCGAGAACACGGCTCTCTCGCTCACCAACCGCCATACGTCGCGCGGCAAGGCGTTGAAAGAGGTTCTGCCCTATCTTGAGCGCTTCGGCCTGGGTGAATACGCCGACAAGCCTCCGTACGCCATGTCCGGCGGCATGAGGCAGCGCGCCTCGTTCGTCCGCACCATTCTGACCGGCAAGGACCTTCTCCTGTTCGACGAGCCGTTCGGAGCGCTCGACTCCATCACGCGCATGGACCTGCAGAACTGGCTCAAGGGAACCCTCTCCAGCATGAACAAGACCTCCGTGCTCGTCACCCACGACGTGGAGGAGGCGCTGATCCTGAGCAACCGCGTGGTGGTCATGTCCCGCAATCCAGGGCGCATCATCCACGAGATCCCAGGATTCTTCTCCAGCGAACTGGACCGTTCCGAACTCGCGGCACAGGAGGATTTCGTCCGCTCCCGAGAACTCATCATCGGATACCTGAGGGATGCTCAGGATCCCCAATACGGCAAGCAGACTGGCGAGGCACCGGGAACCGCCCCGGACGATGGCGAGTCGGACATGGCTGGCGCAGCCAGCAAGAACGGCAAGGAGGACTGATATGACCGGCGTCAGGAAGACATTCGACTATGTGTATGCGGCCGGCATGTTCTTGGTGCTCGCCCTGCTATGGCAGTTCGCGCCCGGCTGGTTCAACATCCCGCGCTTCATCATCGTGCCGCTTTCGGAAGTGTTCACCGAGATCGGCACCGAATGGAACGACGGGCTCGGCTGGGCTACCTACGTGACGTTCTACGAGATGATCGTGGGACTGCTGTTCGCGTTCGTGTTCGGCTTCGCCCTGGCGATCCTGTTGGCGGCCAACGAGCCGTTGCGCAAGGCCCTGTACCCGGTGCTGATAGCCTCCCAATCCATTCCGGTGATGATCATCGCCCCCGTGTTCGCCATCGCGCTGGGCTACGGACTGGAACCGAAGATCATCGTGGTGGCCATCAGCTGCTTCTTCCCGATCACGGTCAACTTCCTGACGGGCCTGACCGCCGTGGACGTCGAGCAGACGAACCTCATGAAGACGTTGTACGGCTCCCCGTTCAGCACGCTGGTCGAGCTGCGTATCCCCTCGGCCATGCCCGAACTGTTCGCCGGCCTCAAGGTATCGGTGGCATACGCGCCCGTGGCGGCTCTGTTCTCCGAATACACCGGCTCGCAGGGCGGTCTCGGCTATCTGATGATCCAGGCCATCCCGCAGATGAACACCGCGTTGGTGTGGGGCGAGGTGCTCATCATCGCCGCGCTGTCGATCCTGTTCTTCGCCATCGTCTCCGTACTCCAGCGCATCGTGTGCCCTTGGGACACCCACCGTTGATGCCCACGCCTCCCGTTCGTCGCGCAGCCGCAGTCTGAACATCGCATTACCGCTTGTGAAAGGAACAGTCATGTTCTCATCCAGAAAACTCCTCGGCACCGTTTCGGGGATCGCCGTCCTAGCCGTCCTCCTCGCCAATTACGCCGCACCTGACCCTTCCGGCCCGCATACGACACCATCATCAGCCGGCACCGTAACCCACACGCTGCTGTTGGATTGGCTTCCAAACCCCGACCACAGCGGCATATATGTCGCCCAAGCCGAGAATGATTTCCGGAAACAGGGCATTAATGTCAAAGTACAGACACCGTCCGGCACAGCCGATGCCGCCAAGATGATCAGCACCGGCCAGATCGATCTGGCCATCTCGTATGAGCCTGACACCATCATGGCCGCCGCGCAAGGCATGAAGGTGCAAGCCGTGGCCGCGCTGATTCCCAACGTGCTCAGCTCGCTCATCATCACCGGCAAGGACCGCAGCGTCACGGACCTCAAGGGTATGACCATCGGCAATCCGGGCCTTGCCACGTCCCTGCCGACGCTGAACTCCGTACTCGCCCAGAACGGCATGACCGAATCGGACGTGAAGAACGTGAGCCTGTCCACCGGAGGCGTGGAGCCGCTGCTGGCCGGCAAGGTGGACGCCATCTTCGGCTACTACAGCAATGTGGAGGGCGTACAGCTGGCTGAGCAGGGCGATTACACCGTGCTGCCCTTCGACAAGATCGGCGTGCCGTCCTTCGACGAACTGGTGCTCGTGGCGAACCCTGACCGGCTGCAATCGGACTCCTCGTACGCCAGCTTCGTCAGGAAGACCATCGCCGCGCTGAAAGAGGGCTTCGCGTCCGCGAACGCCGACCCCGATGCCGCATACGACGCCATCGCGCCTGTAGCCAAGGGATACGACGACACGACCCTAAGGAACATGGTCAAGGCCACGGTGCCGGAATACGATAATCCTCAGGGCTTCGGATCCATGGACCCGAAGCAATGGGATTCCTACGCGCAGTGGATGCACCAGAACGGCCTGATCGACAAGCCCTACAAGGGGCGTGACGCCATGACGACGGAATACCTGCCGGACTAGCGGTACGCACGGCAGCAACGCATAGCAATACAACGCAATAAGGAAACGGCGAAGGAAGCCACATGATAGTACTCAAGAACGGGGTGGTGCTCACCAACGACAAGGATGACAGGGTCATCTGGGGCGGAACCGTCTGCATCACCGGCAACCGCATCACCTATGTGGGCGATGACACGCATGCACCAGCACCGCAGCCTGCGGACACGGTAATCGACTGCGAGGGCAGCAGGCTCATCATGCCCGGACTGGTCGATCTGCATTACCACACCTGCATCAGCCGAGGCGAGGGCGACTGGCTGCCGCTGATGGAATGGCTCGACGAGACCTGGTACCCCTACATCAACAACATCGACCCGGAAAGCGCCTACCATGCGGCGATGGCCAGTTACTGCGAATCGATCAAAGCCGGCGTGACCTGCGTCAACGACATGTACCGGCAGCTACCGTCACTGGCCCGTGCGGCCGAAGACTCGGGCATGCGAGCAGTGCTGTCGAACGACGTCATGCTCCGGAAGTTCGGCCATGACAACATCGACACCGCACGCGAGGCCTACGAACAGTGCGACGGCAAGGCCGACGGCCGAGTCGAGGTCTACATCGGATACGAATGGATGCCCAAAGGCTCACCGGAACTATTGCGTGAGGTCAGGGCATTGGCGGACGAGCTGGACACTGGCATCCACATCCATCTCAACGAGTCGTTGAGCGAGATCGAATACTCGAAGGAGCAGTTCGGCAGGCGTCCAGCCGAACTCGCCTATGAGAACGGCGTGCTTGGACCGGATTGCGTCGCCGCGCATTGCGTATGGCTGTCCGACACAGAGATCGCCATGATGGCGGAAACCGGAACCAGCATCGCGCACAATCCGCTGTCCAACGCAAAACTGGGCAGCGGCATCGCACGCGTACCGGATTATCTGGCCCGTGGTGTCAATGTCGGCATAGGACACGACGCCGCCAAATGCGCGGACAGTCGCGACCTATGGGAGAACATCCGCGCCGCAGCCGTGTACCACCGCGGCGCACGTGTCGACTCCTCCATCATGCCGGCATCCACCGTGCTGAAAATGGCCACGGTAAACGGCAACAAGGCCCTACACCACGATGCAGGCAGCATCGAGACGGGGCGTCTCGCGGACGTCGTCACCGTGGATCTGGATACATTCGCCATGACGCCGCTGCGCTGGGGCGACGATCAGCAGCTGTGCTCGCATCTGGTCTACTCGAACAATGGCTCGTATGTGCTCGACTCCATCATCGACGGACGGATTGTGATGCGGGACAGGCAATTGACCATGGTGAATGAGCGTGATGTCATCCGCAACGCCACAAAGGCCTACCTGCAAATGCGCGAGCGTCTCGGCAAGTAAGCCTTCGTCTCGAACGACTGCCGCCGTATCAGTCCTCCACTGAACCACCACCGTGTCTTCGATGAAGTATTGCCGCAGGAACATGTACAGGATCACGATGGGGTGCCGCAGCGATCGGCGAAGCCACAGCTGCAGCACCCATCACGCTCGAGTTCTGGGAGACGAATGAGGCCAATTGCGGCGCCATAGTCTGCATGCCGGGGCCGGTGAATATACAGGACGAAGCGCGCATTCATTCCAGATGCTGGTGTCTTATGATGACCAACTTGGCTGTCGCTGGCTTCAGAATAGGCAGGACCGGACGGAAAACCTAAATTCTCCATGAATAGCTTCAATTGCCTCTCAGCCTGTCCACCAGCCAGATCACCACACCGACGATGAATACAACGCATGACAGCTGTGCGCACCGTATCGCAAATCCTAGGGCCAACGCCCCGATAATCAAAGCAACGACGTCCGCGGGATTGTATTCGCCACGGTTTAGATAGGCATGCAGTACGAGACACGATAGGAACAGCAATGCCGCCAGAATCATAAGAATCGCAGCAGCCAGGAGAAACGCGAAGGCTGCTGCGCGCAGGCCTTGGTTCTTCCCATGCGGCATGGGATTCCACCCGCCACGGTTCGCCATGACGCGGTGGTCGCGATACTGGGCTCCCGTTGGAATATCTCCGATATTCCAACGGACAGGATTGCCCGCCTCCGTTGTGCCGGGTGCCGTTGTCCGGCTTGGGTCGATGTAAAGGTCCGCTTTGGTCTTGGCCTGGGGATCT
The DNA here is from genome assembly GCF_006408855.1 of Bifidobacterium sp. UTBIF-68. Taxonomy (NCBI): domain Bacteria; kingdom Bacillati; phylum Actinomycetota; class Actinomycetes; order Bifidobacteriales; family Bifidobacteriaceae; genus Bifidobacterium; species Bifidobacterium sp. UTBIF-68. The sequence goes on from NZ_JFAN01000027.1 coordinate 26,131, forward strand.
GGGCTGGTTTGGCTGCTCATAGGCTTCCGTCCTTTCCGGGAAGGGTTCCGTTCTGGGTTTCCCCCGGCACGCTCCATGATGGGGCCTGCGGTTGCGGGACCGGAATCGGTTCCGGCTGCACGATCGGCGGCGATGGTGTAGGCGTCGCGGATTGCTGGTGCTGCATGTCCTGCTCCCGTTGGGCGGCCTCCTCGTCTGCGGTTCTCTTCTGCTGTTCGATTGTCGTCATCAATTCCGAGAGCCGTTGTTCGGCGATGAGAGCCTCGCCAAGATTGGTTTCGGTGATCTGGACTTCCTTCCACTCTCCGGCGAGGGCGAGCAGTTCCGTTTTCTCAGCGGTTTCCGGCGCGCTGGCCATGGCGTCCGCACGCTCCACATATTGGGCGATGCTCTCACCTGTCGCTGCGATTCTGTCGTCAATCAGATGCCGGAACTTCGTTTCGAGCGCCTCGGTCTCCGTGACCACTCGTTTGATGTCATCGGCGTTCATCGCCTGTTCGAGACCTGTATGGTCGATGTCCCCGGCGACCGGGCTGCGTCCGATTCTCTCCAGCAGCTGTTCGGCGGCGGCCATGGCCTTGTCCCTCTGTTCGGACGTTCTCCGCATGGCGTCCTCATCCTGACGCTCGGATTGAGTCTTCTGCTGCTGCGGTCCGAGCAAAGTGCCGACCACGTAACCGCCACCTGCCAAGAGCGCCAGTGTCATGATGGCGATTACTGCGATGATGGCCGTTCGAGCCCGGAGAAGTCCACGCTTCCCAGGACGTGCTGCGCCCGTCACGGTCCCCTGCTCGCAGGGACCGAGATTCAACACCACGGTCTCAGTCCCATCGCATCGGTCTTCGTCGTTCGTCTCTTGTTCGCTATGGTTTTCCGACCGGTGCGTCAGCGGTTTGAATCTGTCCTGCAATCGTGCGATCAGGCCCTGTCTGGGCTCATCCGGCGCGAGCGGCGGCGGTCCTATCGTATCGGGATGCGCTTTCGCCTCTTCCACCCACATGCGCAGTTCCGGCCATGATGCCGGGTGTGCGGCGATCTCGTCCAGCAGATGCCAGTTGTCGGGATCGCAGGCCAGCGCCTCGAGCTCATAGGCCGTGGCCTTCGGGTCGATGCCCATGGCCGTCTCCCTTCCCGTGGTCTCAGACTGTTCCCGGGCGGAGGATGTAGACGAGCCCCTCGTCATGGCTGACGATCCTGCTGGCCTTGTACCCGTGCGCATCGAAATCCGTGTAATGCACCTCCCATGTGGCACCGGATCTGGTCTTCACCACACAGGATGCCGCATCGTCGTTGATGGCGACCTGCACGAAGCCGACGCCCAGCGTGTCCGCGTCGTCGTGGCGCAGCTGGTCGACCGGGACCTCCAGTCCTGCGGCGTCTTCGATGAAGTAGTCGTCGAGGACGGCGTTCCTTCCGGCCTTGTCGCCGATGTACGCCTGCACGGCGAATGGCGCGATCAGCCGGCATGCCTCCTCGCTGCGGGATACGCCGATGGCCTCCCCCTCTGTCATGACGTACGGCGGAGGCTGCTGGACGGCCTCGCGCTCCGCGGCGATGGGCGTCTTGTCCTTGCCGTCCGCGTCTCCGGCGTCGTGTCCGATGGCGATGCCGAGCGCGGCCAGGATGACCGTGACGGCCGCGATGATGGGCCATGCCTTGTTCCCGTTCCTGTCCATATCACCCTCCGATTCGTGTTAATTAATTAATTATTTGTTTTAGTGGATGAAGTCTATGCCGCCGATGGCGGTCTCGAGCTGTTGCCGGCTGATGGTGCGCAGGGTGACTCTCGCCGATGAGGCGGAGGATTCGGAGATGACGATGACGCCGTCGGCCCTGACCTCCTCGACGACGGCGACATGCCCGTAGACGGGGCTCGCCGCGAGGATCGAACGCTGGAACACCATGACGTCGCCGGGCTCCGGCTCCTTGCCGGTCGGATACCCGTGCGCCTTGGCGCTGTCGCGCCACATGGCGCCGTCGCCCATGTACGGATCCACGGGCCTGCCGATGTGCGCGCGCCGTGTCGCAGCCCACCACGTGCATTCCCACCGCGCATAGGTGGTCGCCTCCGGCAGGTCCATGGCCTCAAGGTCGACTGCGGTGAGATCCGCGTTCATCGCCAATGGCGGGTCGAGCGAGCCGATGACGCCGCCCGACGGACAGGACATACCGTCCCCTCCCCCGAGCATCGCGTGCATCCTGTCGAGATAGGTTCTGGTGACCTCAGGGATGCGGGGCCAGCCCATGAGGCCGCCTTCGCCGGCGTTGTGGGCAATGACCAGCGCATCGAGGTCGTCCAGTGTGCTGAATTCGGCCGATGAGTTCGCCGTCTTGAGCCGTCGCACCGTGTCCAGGCGTCTTGCCAGATACATGCCGCCGTATTCAGCGTGGGTCATGGGGTCGGTGATGCCTTCCGGTGGCGTCGCATCGGCCCCATCGGGGTGGACGCTGCGCCATACCTCCCGGTTGATCTGGAGCAGCCCCCATGTGCCGCCGTTGGAGTCGTCGGCATAGGCGTCGGCCCTGAACCCCGATTCGATGGTCATCATGGCGGCGATGAAGTCCCGGTCGAGACCGCTCGTCTCCGCCGCCTTCGCCACCCATGGCGTCGCCCCAGCCGGTATGGCGATCTCGGTGCGCGCATCGGCGCAGCCCTGATTCACGGCGAAGCCGGGCAGCCATGCCAGCATGGCTGCGAGGACCGCGATGACGGCGACGATGCCGATGACTGTCAGCGCCACAGGCGTGCCGATGAACGCGGAGACAGCGTTGGCCACGGCCGCCGCGGCTCTCCTGACGGAGACGGCAACGGCATGCACCGCCTGCGATACAGCGTCCGTCACCCGTCTCGCCGCAGCACCACGCGATGCCGGCATGCGCCCCGCCAGGATGGCGAACCGTCTGATGGGAGTAGCCGGAGCGAGGCTGCGGGCGAGTCCGGGTCCTGCGCCCGCCGCCTGCGCCGCCGATGCGTGGACAGGTGCCGGTGCAGGCGGGACCGGCCTTGCCGTCGTATGCCATGCTTTCACAGCCATGTCCGTTCCTCGCCGGACCGGGTGCCCGGCATTCCGGCCGACGGTGTTCCCGCCCCGGCCGGCGATGCCCTGCAGATCATCCAGGGCTTCGGCTCCGGCCTGTTCCCCGTCGCCGTGGTCCTCCAGCGTCGAGTCGAGGCTGCGCATGGTGCGGCGGCCGATGGCCTGGCCGGCGGCGAACACCGTCGTGCGAAGCTTGCCGGACGTCATCCCGGCGGTGCGGGTCCCGCTGGAGTATTCGGTGAGTTTGCCGGCCGTGTCGAGACGGTCCCGGTCGAGGAACCTGACCATCATGCTTCCCCGAATCTGGTGGTGAACAGCCGGTAGAGCAGCGAGTCGGCGGGAATGCGCCCATCGAAGGGGATGAACGCGTCACCGGATTTCAGGATCCCCTCGCCGGCGCGTGAGCCTCCGAGCCGTTCCGTGAGTTCGGGCGACAGGTGCCACATGTCGGCGAGGCGTTCCGCGTCGGTGGGCGTCTGGTTCATGAGCAGCAGGAAGTCGGAGTTGGCGAGCATGAAGCGCGCGTCGCGGTTGTCTAGCAGCTCCTCGATGTTCTGGGTGATGCCGGTCATGGCGAGCCCCCATTTGCGGGCGCGTTTGAACATGTCGAGGAACTGTCCCGCCGCGTACTGGTTGGAGAACATGCGGTGGAACTCGTCCACGTACACCCAGGTGCGGCGGCCTGCCGCCCGGTTGCGGGCGACCCGGTTCCACATGTGGTCGAGCACGACCATCATGCCGAACGTCTTCAATTCGCCTTCCAATGCGGCCACGTCGAACACGGTGAACCGGTTGGACACGTCCACGCTGGTCTGTCCGGCGAAGCCGGACAGACTGCCCGCCGTGTACGATTCGAGGCTCAGCGCGAGGTTGCGGGATTCCGGCTCCGTGCTGGCGACGAGCCTCTGGTGGAGGTCCTTGAGCGTGGGCTGCGGGAGTCCGGGATGGTTGCGGAATTCGCGGTACAGGCCGAGCGCGCACCGGTCGATGATGGAGCGTTCGATGGCGCTCAGCCCGTCGGCGCCGCCGACCAGCGCCCCGATCATGGAGACGACCATGTTGGCCTTGGTGCGGATCGGGTCGCCGTCGATGTTCTGGTCGAGGACGATGTCCATCGGGTTGATGCGGTCGGTCGAGCCGGCGCTGATGACCACGCGCGCCCCGTCAAGCGCCTCGCACAGGGGCGCGTACTCGTGTTCGGGGTCGACGACGAGCAGGTCGTCGCCGCCATGGGTGAGGCGCAGGGAGGTCATCTCCATCTTCGCGGCCTGTGATTTGCCGCTTCCGGTGGTGCCGAGGATGAAGCCGTTCGCGTTGAGCTTGGTGGTGCGGTCCACGACCAGCGCGTTGCCGGAACGCGCGTTGGCCCCGTAGAACACGCCGCCCTCGTCCATGATCTCCTGCGTGGAGAAGGGGATCATGATGGCCGCACCCGATGTGGTGAGCGTGCGCCGCATGGGCAGGTCGTTGACCCCCAGCGGCAGTGTCGCGTTGAGCCCGTCCAGCTGCATGCAGGAGAGCGTCTCCGCCGAACAGGAGATCTTCCTGCAGGCGGCGAGCACGTCCCTGGCCCGCTGGTCGAGCAGTTCGCGCGTGGGCGCGGCCACGGTGATGGTGACCAGCGTGTTGATGAGCCGTTCGTTGGATTGTCGCATCTCCTCCCTGAGGCTGTTCGCCTCGTCGAGGGCGTCGCGCAGGTCCGCGGGGATCTCGTCGGCCGGTATGTGCTGGCGCATGTTCCGCCGGCGTTCCTCGAGCCGTTGCATGTCCATTTCGGCGATCTTGCGGTTGACGAGTTCAGCGCCTTCGGCGCGGTCGTAGGGGGCGAGGTGGAGGGATACGGTGACGTCGGATTTGAGGTCGCCCAGCTCGCCGATGAGCCTGTCGGACATGACCGGCGGGAAGTCGCGGATCCACAGCGTGCACTGGTGGGTGTCACCGTCGGCGTTCGACAGGACCAGGGCGCGCGGGTCCGTGGCGTCGATGCACCATGGGGCGATGAAGTCCTTGGTCTGCGCCCTGCCGGATTCCACGAGCGTCTCGTCATAGCGGAACGGTTCGCCGGGGCGCAGGATCAGGGCGAGCAGGCGGAGCCGTTCGGCGCGGCCGAGCCGCGTGGCCTTGCAGCCGCCGAGCGTGGCGAGCTGGTTGCGGGCGGCCATCATGAGCCGGTTCAGCGTGGTCAGGGCGCGTTCGGGCTCGGGTTCGCTGATGGTGAGCGTCAGGTACTTGTCGGTGACGGCGTTGCGCGAGCGTTCGCCTATCTTGCCCATGGCGATGCGGTTGTAGTCGGCACGCAGCCGGTCCTGTGGGCCGCCGTCCATGGGCATGCCGATGCGTCCGATCACGTCGTCGGCGTCGAGCGTGCGGGTCATGCACGTGACCTGCAGGCGGGTGGAGCCGTCGAACGTGTTGATGAACCGCGCCCACTGGTCGATGATCTGCGCCTGCCGCTCCTGCGCCGCCATCTCGTAGTTGATGTCGGACAGGCCCATGGTGGCGCTCCACCGGTCGTCGCCCAGGTAGGCGATGCCCTTGTCGAGCATGGCCTCGTAGCCGATGAGGTCCTTGGCGGTCCTCCATGCTCGCCGTCGCCGTTTGACGGTCTTCCGCGACGGCCGCCGGCCCGTGTCCTTCATCGTCTCCCCTTCCGTTCGCGGATCCTTCGGCGGCTTCGTTCCCGTCCCGTCGCGGGCCCGTCGAGCCAGTAGCGGCGCTGTCCGAAGCGTTGGTGGAGCACGTATCCGAGCCATGTCTCCGGTTTGAGCCCCTTGGGGCGCAGCCATCCCCATGCGGCGATGGGCATGTCCGCGAGGAGCACGGCGTACTGGCCGAGCTCGGGCATGCCGAGGACCATGCGGAAGAGGAGCCACACCCCCGCGGACAGGACGGCCATGGCGGCGGCCGCGGCGAGCTGCCGCCAGCTCATGCCCCACATGACCTTCGCCTCGGTGGCGGTGATCTCCTTGTAGATCTTGATCTCCAATGTCATGGAGCCCTCCTATTCGCCGAACACGGCCCTGGATGTGGCTGAGGCGACCATGACGAGGCAGCAGAGCATGACGGCGCCCAGCATGAGCGTGCCGAAGTTGGCGATGATGTACTGCCATAGGCCGTCGCCGTCCGTATAGCCGTCGAGCCTCAGCGCCTCGCCGATGAACGTGCGGTAGAGGATCACGCCGACGGTGAGGGTGATCGCCTGGAACGAGGTCTGCGCATAGCGGCGCAGGTAGCCGACGCCCATCTGCCTGGTGTGCTCGCCGGCCATGAACACGATGGGCAGCGAGGCGAAGCAGGAGAGCATGTACAGCTGCATGAACCGCATGTAGACGACGGCGAGCAGGATGATGCCGGCGATCTGGGAGACGATGAACGGGATGAGCACCAGCACCATGAGGCCGGACTGGCCGATCAGGCCCGCGTCCTCGATGGCGGGGCGCAGCTGGTCGCCCAGCAGTCCCGTCCCTTCGGCGGGCATGCCCGTCAGGGTGCCGGCCATGGCGTCGATGACGGACGAGGTGACGCCGTCGATGCCCGAGAGGATGAGTCCCGCGTTGCCGGCGAACAGGAGCACGAGCGCGCATTTGAGCAGCACGGCGCCGATGATTCTCACGCCCAGCTCCCGGTCGCCGTCCACGCGCAGGCCCGCGCGTGCGAGTTCGAGCGTGAACACGATGCTCGCCACGGCGGCTGCGACCGGTTTGACGGCCGTGTCGTGCACGGCCGCCGCCATGGAGTGCATGGCGGCGTTGAACTCGGCGGGCCCCATGGCGAGCTTGTCGAGGATGGTCCCGTCGATGCCGCCGCCGATCGCGTTGAGCATGTTCACGCACGGTTCCACGAGATCGGCCATATCGGCATCACCCCACGAGATAGGTATTCGTTTTATGTTTGGGTATTTGTTTTACATTGCATACTCGTTTAATTATGGATGGTTCTTTGCTGTCGCGTATCTCCTTTCATTCGGATGTTCGTTTTGCCCGTTGTATTCAGAAGCTGAGGTTGGCGAACAGTGCGGCGGCGGCGATGATGACGGCGCCGCCGACCAGCTGCCAGATGCCGGATTGGGTCTGGGGCCCGGAATGGTCCTTGAGCCCTCCGGCCAGTGTGATCGCGCCCCATACCGCCCAGATGCCGCCGCCGAGGACGGCGGCCTTCTGCAGCAGGTCGAGGATGGTGTCGATGGTTTCCATGGGTTCCTCCGTGGGTCGATGCGTCGTTGCTGTCTCCGGGCGTGGACGCGGCGAGGCGGGTGCGGCCATGCCCGGTGGCTCAGTGCCGTCCGTCGCCGTCGCGGCGGATCCGGAGCAGTCCGAGGCCGAGCAGGGCGAGGATCACGCCGACCGCGGCCAGCCCGGACACGTTGACGCCGGTGCTGGGCAGGATGCGTTTCCTGTAGGCGTTCCAGTCGTCCGGGTCGCTTTCGACCGGGGTGTCTGTGCATACGGTCCCCTCCTCGACCGGCGGTGCCGGCTTGTCGTCGAACGGGTCGTCGTCCTTCGGCACGCATTCGACGACCGGGGACCCTTCGGCCGTGGCGCGGTCCGTATGCAGGTTGGTCACCCCGCTCAATGTGCCGGTGACGTCCACCGATTCGCCCGGTTGCAGCACCAGGTCGGCCCAGCCGTCCGGGTAGGCGAGGTCGCCGACCGTGCCGTCTCCGACGATGGTCTCGTCCGTGAGCTTCAGCGAGGTCAACGGCACGTCGCCGGTGTTGGTGATGCGGAACACGATCTCAGTCCCGTCGCCTTCGATTTCCAGCGCCTCCTCGGTGCTGTCGCGGTCGCCTGCCGGCAGTCCGCTCCTGCGGTCGAATTTCTCGAGGCTGATGGACGGGGAGGTCTTCGGCGTCGTGGTGGTCACCTCGTTGGAGGGACGCCGTGTGCCGTTGATGGTCTCGGTGAAGGTGTTGGAGAATTCGCCGGCCTTGAGCCTGCGGAACTGCACGTAGGCGCGCCAGGCCTGCGCGTGCGCGCCGTCGGCGGAGACGAGGTCCAGGTAACGCCGTGTGGCCGTGATGGTGAAGTCCCCGTCGCGCATGTCGAGGGTGAACAGGTCGCCGCCCAATGCGGACGCGTCGAAGCCGCTGCCGGCGATGCGCACGCCTTTCGCTGCCAGTGTCCCGCCGTCGGGGCCGTGCAGGTCCTCGGCGGCGTAGACGGCCCACTGGCCGGTGTATTCGTCGCCGGTCTCGTCGTAGTCGTCGTCGATGCGCCATTCCGTGACCTCGGGGTAGGCGCGGTTCGCGGGCAGGGTGGAGGAGTTCAACTGGTAGAGGAACGTCTGGTTCCTGTAGATGCTCATCCCGTCGGCGCTGTCGGAGCCGACCTCCACGCTCACGTCCTTGTACGGGTTGATCTCGGTGAGCGTGTTGACGACGGTGTTGGACACCGCCCTGCGGTGGTTCGTGACCTGTGTGGCCGTGTTCTCCACCTTCGTCCCCTCGCCGGTGTCGGTGACGGTCATCGGCAGCACCAGCTGGTAGTCGGAACCGAGCAGGCTCTGGTCGATGCCCGGGTCCGCGTATGGCATGAGCTCGCGGTCGGCGTATGCCGCCAGGTCGGCCGGCTGCGGGTCGCCGTTGATGACGGTCCCGTCGGGAAGCGTGGTGTCCACGGTCTTGAAGAACGCGTAGACGACGCCGTCCCTGTCCTGGATGTTGAGCCTGTCGGTCACGTCCTTGCCGGTCGCGTCGAGCACGTGGACGCCGGTCATGTCGAGGGTGAGATGCCGTTCGTCGTAGTCGTCGACCACGCCGAGCCGGCGCACCGGGTACGCCTGTCCGGCGAGGCCCGTCGCGTCGATCGTGATCCGGTAGTAGAGGCGGTCGCCCAGCAGGGCGGTCTTGCCGTCGATGTCCACGGAGGAGTTGGCCTGCGTGTCCTGTTTGACGGGTTCGGGGTCCACCGGCCGGTTCGACACCTCGTTCGATTCGAGGATGGATTCGTTGAGCGTCAGCCAGCCCTTGTTGCCGATGACGGTGTCCACGGCCGCGTCGTCGGCGACCTTCGCGTCGAAGGTGAGGGTGAAATCGTGGGTGCGCCAGGTCGTCCAGTTCCCGTCGAGCCATTCGCGGTGGAACCGTACCGTGAACCGGTGGCCGGCGTCGTCCCATTCGGTGTCGTACGCCGACCGGGGGATGGTCGTGGAGCCGTCCTGTCCTTTTGAGGTGATGGTCAGGCTGGCCTTGTCGGGGGTGGTGCGGGGGTCGTACGTGTCGAGGAATTCGAGCTGCTGGATCGGGTCGTCGCGCATCCATTCGACGCGCATGCCGAGCCGGTAGGTGACGGTCTGGCCGGGCAGCACGTCCCGTCCGTCGATGCTGGACAGGTCGCCTCCCTCGGTCTTGCTGGCGAGCACGTCCTTGTCGAATCCGGGCCTGAGGATGCAGATGAGCGGCTCGTTCGACTCCAGGCGCTCCAGTCTGTGGAAGCTCGCGTCGGCCTTGTTGCGCAGCTCCCATTGGCCGTCCGAACACGTGTTGCCGTCGGAGGCGCCGTCCTGCTCTAGGTCCGCTTCGGGGTCGAAGTTCACGGTGAAGGGCACGAGCATGGAGATCTGCATGGATTCGTGCCGCTGTTTGAGGCCTTGGACGTATTCGGGTTTCGCGGTCGCCCTGGTGACCGTCCCGTCGACGGTGATGTCGAACATGGCGGTCACGTCCCGGCCGTCCACGTTGATGCCGTTGAAGGACGGCGCATTGTACCCGTAGGTCTCCAAGTCGTAGATGCGCACCGTGGAGACGTCCTGCGGGTCGAGGTAGCGGTCCACCTTCGTCCAGTCGTCGGTGATCTGAAGCCAGTCCTCGCCGTTCCGGTTCAATGGCGGCACCGCCATGCTGATGGCCGCGGCCACCTCCTCACCGTTGAGGAACGCGTTGTTGTCCGCGCCCATGCTGTTCGTGTGGTCCGGGTCCGTGATCATCTGCCAGACGCCGTCCGCGCCCTTGCGGACCCATACCTTGTTCGGCTCGTAGAATCCGCCTGCGGCGGGGATCGCCTGATGCCGTCCGGATGCCGCCGCCGTCATGCCGTCGGCCCGCAGCGCCGTGGCCGTCAGCGCGAGCAGGAGGATGGACAGGATCACCGCTATGACCGTCATCGTCTTCCGTGCCTGTGTGTTCATGTGGGTTTCCTCTCCACCATCGAAGTAGTCCAATGGGTCCCGGCGTGCCCGCCGACGCCTGTCGGCGGCGTGACGGGCACGGGGTTCCGTTGATGTCAGGTGCGGGACTGGTTTGCCGGGGCCGCCGTTGGCCCCACCGCACAGGTTCCACTATCGTCCGTATCGCCCGCGCAAATGGTCACGCCCTGTTTTTCCCCGGACGGATGCCGGGAACCGCCGTCGTGCAGGCCTGTTGCGGCGTCCTAGTATGGGAGCTGCGTCAGGAAGCGAGGAGGCTCGATGATGGGGTATGACGGCGAGATGGGATTGTGCCGTTTCATGCGTGACGGGGAGCCGGATATCGGCGAGTACATCCGGCTCAAGGACGGCACCGGCATGTGCCGGCTGACCGAGATGGATGGCGACGGCGAAATGGTGCTGGTGCACTACCCGGACGGGACGATGCCCGACGGCATCTCCGATGTCGAGCTGGTGCACGCCTCCGCAACCATCGACGAATCGGACGTGGACGCGGATATGGATCCGGAAGCGCTTCGGAACGGGCGCGCCCGCACCGGGTTCATCCTGGACGAGTACAGGATGGGCGTGCTCGATGGTCCTGAGGCCGGCGCAGCGTTATTCGCGCGCCTGTTCCCGGGTTTACCGGAAGGGGTCCATGGCATCCGATGACCTTTGCAACTGATCGTGCAGGCGATGAAGGCCAGAAAGAGCTACCTCAGAAAGGAGGGGTTGAAATGAGATTCGATGATCTTCCAAAGTCCGAGCAGGAGGCTTTGACCGCATACAGATGTGAAATCGCGGCCGAGATGGAGGCGAAGGACGAGCCGACGCCGGGAGACCCGACCACGGATCCGCGCTGGGATTCATCGCGGGAGCTGCGCCGACTGAACTCCCAGCGGCATGCGCTCGACCGTGAGATCGAGCGCACCGTTGAGACGAGTCGCAATCACGGCCAGTCCTGAAACACCATCGGCCGAGCGCTCGGCGTAACCGCCGAAGCAGCGCGGCGACGCTGCAGCAGAATGCTGCAAACCGCCTGACGTAAGCAAAGGTCGCTTTTCATATTGGCGCTTCTGTGAAGCTCGATGATTATGTATATAAGTATCCGAAAAACGACGGATACCGATAGATTCCGGAGCGGATCCCATACTATGTTTCGTCCCATGAATTATGCCGCTTCCGGCGCATTCACACGCATGTACCGGAAGCGGCGGGGGAACGAAACAGCACTCGTCCTGCACGGTACCGTCAGTCGACCAGATTGCTTTGCTGTCGCTTGGAGACCAGGGCGAGGATGATGCCGCCTGCGGCGAGCAGGAGTGCGACGACCACGAACATGGTGGTGCCGACGGAGCCGGTCAGGGGCAGTTGGGTGAGGTGTTCGACGTTGGAGACGACGAGCGTGGATCCGTCCCCGGAGGGCTTGACGAGCGAGTCGCCCAATGATGCGATCCTGTCGAAGCGGATTCTGGCGGCGGAGCCGTGGTCTGCGGTAATCGTGACCTTGAACCGCACGTCGAGGTCGCGGTATCCGTCGGGTATGCCGGTCTCCTTCACCCAGTAGGTGCCGGCGGCAAGGCCGGTGAACGCGACCACGCCGTCATCGCCTGATGTGGCGGTCACGTCCATGTCGGGCTTGTCGGCGCGACGGTATTTGTCGGCGTCGGTGAAGCCTTCGCCGGCGTAGAGGGTGAAGGTCGCGCCCTTGAGCGGGGTCGTGCCGTCGGAGCCGGTTTTGGTGAACCGGAATCCGTGGGTGTAGACGCGGGTGTCGGGAGGGGTTATCCTGCCGGTCTGGTTCGTGGCCGGGTCGTTGGAATAGGTGAGCGTGACGCCGTTGGTGTTGCCTGCGCCGTCGATGACCGCGTCATCGGTGAGTGTGGCCGAATAGGAGATGCGCACCGCTCCCCCGACCATGCCGTTGCGCCCCTGCGTGTATGTCCATGAGGACAGGTCGATGGTGATGACGGTGGCCGTGGTCCCGTCCGCAGGGCTGCTGGCCTCGACCGTCCATGCGTCCTGGGGTACGGGCGTCCACGTCGCGCCGTCCGGGCTGGATTCGACGGTGAGGTCGTCGTTGAAGCGCTGGCCTTTGGACAGCGTGTCCTCCACCCGGAACATGTAGGGGCTGTCCGCCTCGTTCGCGTATTTCGACGTGTCGGGTATCTGCGTGGCGATCCGGTAGTCCACGGTGTCGCCGACCGACCTGTCGGCCGTCTGCGTCTGTCCGCCGTCCTCGATGATGCTCTTGTCGATGGCGAGCCGTTGGTTCTTGACCTCCACGGTGCCGTCGGCGTTGCCGATGGGCGGCGTCGCCCCGGTGATGGCCGTGCCGACGAGGATCGGCGATGATTTGGTGGTGCCTTCGGCCGCCGTGTTGGCGTCGATGAGCATGTAGAGCCCCGGCGTGAGCCCGTCGAAGACCACCTTGGATATGGTGCCGTTGTCCCCTGTGATCGGCGTTCCCGTGGTGGGCGCCGTGCCGGCGATCAGGTCGGTGGCGGCCATGCGTTCGGCGAAGATCCTCCATGCCGGTGAATCCTTGGCGTCTCCCTGTCGGGCCAGCCATGTGATCGGGTCACCGTCCGTCGTCTCCTGGTAGTCGTCGGCGACGCCTGCGCCGTCGTCCTTGGCGGGCAGCGATGCGATGACCGCGTCCTTGGCGGCGGGTTCGACGGCCACCGTGACGGCGGTGCCGTCGATGGTGAATCCGGCGAGTCTGGCCACGCGGAAGTCGGGGCCGTTCAGGGAGTTCGAACCTTCTGCGGTTAGGGTGATCGTGTCACCCAGGGCAGGCGTCGTCTGTTCGGCGCTGGCGGTCGCCGCCATGGTGGCGAGCAACATGGATGCGGTGACCGCCGCCATGGCCATGCGCGCCATGCGGCGCAGGCTTGGGATTGATGTCATGATTGCTTGTTCCTATCGACTGATTTCCCCGTAGTGCGGCACCGGGTTGGTGCCGCACCCGTCCGGGATCGTGGTGCGGGTTGTTTGACCGGCGCCTCCGTTGGCGCCGACCGCATGGCGACCAGTATGCTGCCGCGATGCGGTCTTGGTGGTCACGCGTCGTTTTCCGCGCCGTCCTCCACCGTGGCGTCGGAATCGGCGCATGCGAGCCGTGCGACGATTCTGACGGGATAGGATCCGGCCTTGCCCCGTGCGAGGCGTGACTGTTCGTTGTGGCGGCGGTTGTATACCATGCGGTGGATCTCCGGATGGGCTTCAAGCCACCTGCTGAGCCGCTCGAACCCGGTGCGCATCTCGACGTCGGTGCGTTTGCGCTGCCGGGTGATGACCTGGTGGAGGACTGCCACATGCCTCGCGTACTGGCGTTCCTTGTAGGTCATGCCTCCGATGACCCCGTGGGAGACGGGTACGAGCAGGCTTCGGGCGAGGCAGGACATGAGCACCGGGCATCGCATGCACAGGCGTTTGGCTGCATGCTTGAGGTTGTCGTCGCGGCCGACGTCGCCGTCGAGGCCTATCTGCATCCACAGCATGTCGTAGAGCTCGACGTCGGCCTGCGAGCACAGGCCGTCCGGCGGCAGCATCGAGGTGTGGATCCATTGCGCACCCGATGATGTTCGTTCCCTGTCGCCCATGGTCACCACCGTCCCCGCGTCCGGCCCATGGGCGCCGCGGTGACGCCGGACGGCATGGGCCGCCGGCTGCCGCCGTGCAGCGGGCGGTTGCGGTCGTCATGCGAGCACAGCGGGCATTCCTCGACGTTGATGATGCCGTCGAGGTGGCGTTGGGCTTCGCCGGTGCGGTCCGCGCCGGCGGCGGGGAACGTCCGGTACCCGTAGACCGGACATCTGGCGACGGTCGAGGACGACACCAGCACGGCCGGATGCTTCATCGCCGTGTCCGCCCCGATGGCCGCCGCAGTCCCCTGGGGCGCCGGTGTCGTCCGCCGTTTGGCCCGCTCGTGGCGTCGTGCCAGTCGCAGCTCCTCCCAACGGCGTTCCAGCGACCGCACGTTGAGCATCTTCCCGCACCAGAACCCGTCCGACGCCACCCATGCGGCCATGTCGAGGGCGGGCTGCGCGCCGTGTGCGGCCATGAGCCTGACGGCGGCGCGCCGGTCGGATCGTCGCGGCCGGTCGGCGGCGATCCCCTCCCTGCGGAGGATGTCCGCGAAGGCGATGAGGAACGCCGCCGCCTCGGTGCCGGATGGCGTGCGGGGCCGTCCGCGCTTCGGGGAGCTGTCCCCTTCAGGGGACAGTGGGGAAGGTTCGCATGGCGGTTTGGATGACGTGGCTGTCACCGCCCCGGCGTCAACGGTGTCACCGGCGCCGGCACCGGCATGCTCGCGGTATTCTTCGGCGAAGCGGCTTCGCGCATGATCGTCGAGGCTGATCTCGTAGACGATGGGACGCTTGTGTGCGGGGATCCTGCTGACCCGGCTCAGGTTGCGCGACCGGCGTATGAACCCGTGCTCCTCCAGCCATCGCAGGTGGCGTTGCACGGTCCTGTCGGAGCATCTGACATCCTTGGCCAGCGTGGGCACTGAGGGGAAGGCGTGGCGGCCGAAACGGTCGGCATGATCGGCGAGATGCGCAAGGATGGATTGCGCGATATGGCTGGGGATGTGGCACGTGACCGTCATCACGTAGCTGTAGGCGGCGACGCTCATCTGCGGCCTCTTCCCGCAGGATGCAGGCTCATGGACAGGCGCACCGGGTCGGCGCATCCGCAGGCCGAGCCTGGCCGCACCGGGTGTGGATGATGGGCGGGTTTGCCGTCGCGCCATTCGCCGCGCGGCCGTCCGGGGATAGGATTGATGCGGATCTTCATTATGGGTTCTCGTTTCTCATGGTGGATCTCGCATGGCCGGGTCACGGTTCCCGATGCCACGCTGGCCGGAATCCATCGGCGTCGGACGAGACTTTCCAGGGACCGTCCGTTCCCGCTGGCATTCCGGCGTTCAATGCTTCCGCCCAGTCGATGTCATGCGCGGAGGAAAGCACCTCCTTCCCCGTTCGTCCTGTACCGGCGTCGCCGGCGTCGGCCGCTTCGTTGCGGCAGTCGATTCGCTGATGCGAACCGGGGAAAGGCGCATCACGGTTCAATGATGGGGGGGTGTGCGCGTTCCGCGCCTTTCCAAGGAGCCCCCGTATTATTGGCAACCCTACCCCACATCGTCCGGCGGCTTCCGCATCACGTGGGGGTTATCGGCATATGGGGGCATCACGTTCGTTTATTCCATGCCTGCGGGGGTGCAAACCATACGTATGGCGGCTCCCCTGTGGCATTCGGACCATGCCGCGACTACGCTGGCTGGTGGTTGTCAACGAAGGCGATGATACACATGGGTGCGATGAAGCACCATCCCGAACCATGGGAGCCATGGGTCGATGCATGGGTGAGGTATATGGAATCCCGTCACTGCGGTCGTTCCACCATCGAATACCGCAGATCAAGGATCTATTCGTTCGCGAGATACGTCGGCAGGATCCCCGCCGACGTGACCGGACGGGATGTTGATTTCTGGCTGCACCGACGAGGGGCCGGGGCGAACACGCTGCGCACCGACCGCTGCGTCCTGTCGTCGTTCTTCTCATGGGCCGCCTCCGCTGGCCTGCGCTCCGACCCCGTGGCCGCAGCACCGCGGTTCCCGCGCGCCGAAGCCGTCAAGGACATCGCGTCCGAGGCGGACATGGCGCGCGGCAGGGCCTATTGGGACGGACGGAGCCGGATGATGGTGATGCTCGCGGGCGACGCCGGATTGAGACGCGGCGAAATCGCGGCGCTGCGCGGCAGCGACCTGCATGCGGACGGCCATGGCCGATACCGGCTGGACTGCGGCACCGGGGTGCGCAGACGCAGCGTTCCGGTCGGAGCCCCATTGGCCCATGCCATATCCTGCCGTGGCTGCGGATACACGTTCCCTGGCGAGAAGGGGCTGGCGCACGTGTGCGCCGACACCGTATGGAGGTCGGTCAAGCAGGCCGCCGGCCGTTCCCCGGACGCGCTGCGCCGGCGGTTCGCCGTCAACGCGCTGCAAGAGACCGGCGGCGATTTCACCGAGGTGTCACGTCTCATGGGCATGGCGAGCGTCGAATCCCTGAAAGGCTTCATCGGGGATGCCCGCGTCCACGATTGAAATGTCGGCGGCACCGTCACGTCCGGAGGTGGTTCCGCGTCCGTCCCGTCCATCATGGCGTCGCCCAGCAGCTATGCCATGGCCTGCGCGTACGCGCCGGAGGGCGGGATGATGTCCGGCACGCCCCACGGCGGGGATACAGGGTCCGGAGCGACGGAGGCCATGTTCTCGGGCTCGTCGGCCGTCTCCTCATTGGCGGGTGCGGCCGGGGTCTTGCGTGGCTCGTAGAGCGCCGCCACCTCACGGTCGGTCACGTCGAACAGTCTCTTCAGGTCGGCGCGGCCGACACCCAGTTCCGTGGCGATCTCCTGGAGCATGGGCCTGAGCCGTCCGACGGACGCGAGATACCTGTCCATCTCGTCGTACAGGCCGGACAGGAGCCTTCGCCGACGCTCCAGGCCCTTGCGCTCCTCCTCCGTGGCACGGGCCACCCATTGTGCCCTGGCCTTCGCGTTCCTGCTTGCCGTCATGATGATCCTCCTTGATCGCGGGGCGTAAAACCGTCCGTGACCACTTGCCGGCCACGTCCGGTGTTGGATGGTCACAACGCCCTTTAGTCAAGCGAGGTTAACGATGACGGACTCACTTGGTGGTCACCCCCTGTTTCCCGTACGGGAAACAGGGTCAGCAAGCATAGCAAGTGTGGCCACACTCGCCCCGTCGCCGGCACGGCCGGCGACGGCGGGACACCCGGAACCCGATAGGCGGACGCCATGGGCGAGAGCGTGAACCGGAGGCGCCCCGTGGTCCGCAAGGTCACGTTCACGCATGACGAATGGCGTCAGGCCGACGCCTTCTACCAGCGGGTGAGACGTGCGCGCGGCGGCGCATTGCCGTTCACGTCGCATGCGCGCGACCTGCTGATCAACGCGCATGCGGTGACCGTCACGGTCGCCCTGGACCCGGCCATGGTCCGTGCGGACATGGCGCGCATCGGTGGCAACATCAACCAGATCGCGCACCGGGCGAACATCGCCGGCCATGCGTCCTCAGCCGAGCTCGCGCTCGTGTTGGAGGCGCAGGGCGAGCTGCGCGCCCTGCTGGCGCGCATGTGCCGTGAGCGGGACGAGGCGTTGGAGGCTGCGGGATGGCGGTCGTCAAGATGAACCAGATCAAGACCACATTGGCCAAGTCGGTCCGCTACATCGCCGACCCGGGCAAGACGCGAGGCGGCGCATTGGTGTCGTCGAACTATTCGGATGACGTCACGGACGCGGGCCTGCTGGCGGACCGCATGATGCTCACCCTCGACGACGCGGCGACCTCGCGGCGCGCGGACGGCGTGCTCGCCCATCATGTGATCCAGTCGTTCAGCCCCGAGGACAGTGCGAGGCTCACGCCCGAACGGCTGCATGAGCTGGGCGTCCGGTTCGCCGACGAGATCACCGGAGGCGAATACCAGTATGTGATCGCCACGCATGTGGACCGCGGCCACACGCACAACCACATCATCATCTGCGCGGCCAGCCAGCTGACGGGCCGCAGGATGCGCGTCCGGAAGGACACGCTCGCCCGATGGCGGACGGTCAGCGACCGGATATGCCTGGAGGAGGGTCTCACGGTCCTGCCGGAACGGGCACGGGGGCAACGGTACGGGGTCAGCCTGGCCGAACTGTATGCGTCGGCGAAGGGGGATGCGGTCAAGACTCGCATCCGCGCCGTCATCGACATGGCGGCGGCGGGCTCGCATGACTTCGACTCGTTCCGCCGTCTGCTGGGCGACCATGGCGTGCGTGCGGCCGTCCGCGGCCGTCATCTGACGTTCCATGACACGGCGAGCGGGATGAAGGTGCGTGACGTGCGACTGGGACGCGCCTACGACGAGCTGAACATCATGGCGCGCATCGGCCGCAGTACCGTCACGGCCATCAGCTTCAACCGCAGGCTGGTCGCACGCCGCGACGGGGACATGCTGCTCATATGGGTCCCCGGCACCGGACGGCGGCAGACGATCGCCGTCCCGGCGACGCGCGTCGTACGCGACGGGGACACCTACCGCGCCTACCTGCCGAAGGCCGACCCGGTCACGGTCATGGACGGGCAGGGACGGTACGCATGCCGGATGGACACCGGCGATCTGCACGCGCATTTCGCGCCGCTGCCCATCCGCTCCATGGGCTCCCCGCAATCGTCCGTCCCCGAATCGTTCGGCCGTTCGCCCGCCCACCGGCGTTGGCTGGAGATGCGGGAGCGTCAGTTCTCCCAATTGGACGAGCTGACTGACAGGCTCAACCTCGCGAGCCGTCTGGCACGTCGCGGGATCACGGTCGCGCAGGCGCTGGCCGAGGCTGACCGGCGGCTTCAGGATGCGCATGACGCGTTCCAGGCGACGCTGGTCGCACTCGACGAGACCGCCGCGCAGCATGACGGGACGGTGCCGGCCGACCTGCTCGAGGAGCTGAAACGGCATGAGGCCCGTGTCGAGGCGCTGGCCCATGAACGTGACCTGCTCCGCTCCCTCGACATGCAGACATCTCCCATTCAGGAGCCTCCCATGCAGCGGCGTACCGGCGGACGGCATCGCACGCCGGACCCGGTCTGACCACAGTGAAGGAGTATCGATGATCGACGAACGTCTCGATGACGCCGGCCGGCAGGCCGTCATGGGGCTGACCCTCGCCGGCGGCGGCCTCACGCTGCGCGTCGGCGCACGGACCGCAGCATGGTTCGCCCGCACGCCGTCGCATCTGCTCAATGCCATGCGCGGCGCGGTCAGGCATGGCCGCGACACCGGTCGCATGAGCGAACGGCGTCTGCAGCGTCTCGCCAAGGGCGACATCCATGCGATCGAACTCGACCGGGACCAGGTGCGGTCGGTGACGCGCAGCCTGAGACGGGCCGGCGTCCGATACGCGGTCGAATACGGCGGCGACGTCGCATGGATCCATTTCGAGGGCCGGGATCTCGCCCATGTCACGCATGCCGTGCGCCGCGCCCTCGATGACATCGGATTCGAACTGCACCTCGACGGACGGTCCCGAACGACGACGCCGGGCGACGACGAGGAAGGCCGGCAGCCGGCGGAGGATGCGAAGCCATCCGCGCCCACAGCGGGGCATGACGGCGAACAACCGACACCACGGCCCGACACATCCAGGACTGAACCGGCCGCCGGCCGGGATGCGCCACAGACGCCGGCGAAGGTGAGCCGCACAGACACGCTGCGCCGGCTCAGGGAGCTCATCGCGGAGAAGCTCCGTGCCAAGGCCGGGGGCCGTACGCCGCTGCCCCGTCATGAACGTACGCGCGCACGATGAAGGAGGATATGACGATGACGGCGAGACGATACGCGTTCATCCGGGGACGACTATTGGACGACCCTGATTATGGGCTGTCCGGCACGGGGACGGAGACGGTCACGCTGCGAATCGGCGTGAGGATGCCCACCGGGTATGCGGAGCCTGTCAGCATCGAGGCGGGCGACGCCATGCCCTCGTATTGCCGTCGCAGCCGGCTCAGGCAGGGCGACATGGTCGTGGCGAGCGGATGGATGACGCCGGAGGGCGAACCGTTATGGCCGTCGGTGATGGCCGAGACGGCGACCCTGTCCGCGGACATGCTCGCCGCCGGCACGTCCCTCGACTTTAGGGAGGAGGGATGAGCCGCACGGTATCGCAGACGCACATCGACGATCTGATCTGCGCCGAACGCGGGGCAGGCGTCGTCTCATGGCATGGCATGAACATGCTCGTCATCAGCTACGAGACCGCAGCGGAGGAGGCCGATGCTGGACCGGCACTCCTCCGCCGCCAGACGACTGTGACCGGGTATCCAACCCCTATGCCGTCTGAGACCGCTCCCCCGCCGGCTACGGATCATGAGTCCGGGCCGGTGGGCCGCGACATGGTGCTCGACGCGCTGCGCCGGCTCAGCGCCGACAAGATTGGACGCCGGCGCCGGACGGGCGGCGGACAGCATGAAAGCAGGCTCCCATGAACACGATCGCGAAGACATTGCTGGCGGCCGTGCCGACTGGCGTGCTGCTATTCTGGTTCGGCAACCGGATGTCAATGAGGGTCCGCACCGGGCTCGCCTCCGGCGAATCGGTCTCGCAGGTCACGGACCGCATGTTCGACTGGCTCACGGACCCGTTCCGTCTCTCGGCGGACAGGACGGACGTGCTGTGCGGCTGTCTTCTGGTCGCCGTCGTGGCCCTGGCGGCGCTCTACCGCTGGTCGATGCGCCGGGACCTTCGCGAGGGCGAGGAGCACGGTTCGGCACGGTGGGGCGGCGCTTCGGACATCCGCCCCTTCCGCATGGGCGCGGGCGAGGATCTGCTCATGACCGCCAGCGAATCGCTGGGCATCGACGGCAGGCGGACCGGACGCAACCTCAACGTGCTGGTGATCGGCTCGTCGGGGTCGGGCAAGACCAGACGGTATGTCCTGCCGAATCTCAGGCAGGCGAACATGTCCTATGCGGTCACCGACCCGAAGGGCGAAATCCGCGCAGCCGTCGGCGACATGCTCGAAGAACATGGCTATGAGGTGCGCTGCCTCGACCTCATCGACCTGGAGCGTTCCGACATGTTCAACCCGATGCGCTACATCAACCCGTCCGATCCCGAGGCGGGAATCCTGAGGCTCACCGAGAACATCATCGCCAACACCTCCGGCGACGGCCGACGACCCGAAGGGGGCGACGGGTTCTGGGAGCGTGCCGAACGCAACCTGCTGACCGCGTTGACCGCGTGGGCGTATTTCGCCGAACCCTCCCCCACGCTCACCCATGTGCTCGACCTTCTGCTGCTCATGGACGCCAGCGAGACGGACGAGACCTTGCAATCGGATGTGGATCTCATGTTCGAGTCGGCACGCGAACTGGTCGCCGAATACCGGCTGGACCCGTCCCGGCATGACGAGGATTCGCGGCGCACGCTGGAGGGATTGGACTTCGCCTGCCGCCAGTACCGCAAGTTCGTGCAGGGCGCCGGCGAGACGAAACGCTCCGTCATCACCTCATTGGGCGTCAGGCTCGCGCCGCTGGAGGTCGGCAGCGTCCGCAGGATTCTCTCGGACGACACGATCCGACTGGACGAGGTCATGAGCCGTCGGAGCGCGGTGTTCCTCGCGCTGCCTGACACCGAGGGCACGTTCTCCTGCCTCGCCTCGATCTTCTACCAGTGCCTGTTCGAGTCCAACGTGTACCGTGCGGACCATGCCGGGAACAAGGGCCGTGAGGGCGGCGGAAACATCCCCCTGCACTGCTTCCTCGACGAGTTCGCCAACATCGGACGCATCCCCGGATTCACCAGGCTTATCGCGACGCTGCGCAGCCGCGGCATCTCCTGCTCGGTCATCATCCAGAACTACGCACAGGGCAAGTCCATGTACCGGGACGACTGGGAGACCATCGTCGGCAACTGCGATTCGATGCTGTTCCTCGGCGGCACCGAGACCAGCACCCTAGAATGGGTGTCCAAGCGGCTGGGACATCAGACCATCGATGTGATGGACGACAGCGAGAGCAAGGGCGCCAACGGCACGTACAGCGTGAGCTGGCGTCGCACCAAGCGCGAACTCATGCAACCCGACGAGCTCGGACTGCTGGACACCGAGGAATGCATCTACATCCTTCGTGGCGTCCGACCGTTCCTCAGCCGCAAGATATCCACTTCCCGCTGCTCCGATGGAGGAACAACTCGAAACAGTTAATTAATTAATTATATATATAACAAGATTGTGTCCACGAAAACGGAGGTGTTCATTGGGATAACCGATGAACACCTCCGTTAATAATGGTTGAATGTCTTACAGCCCGAGCGCCTTCTTCTTGGCCGCATCGAACTCGTCATCACTAAGAATTCCAGCATCATGAAGCTGTGCTAGTTTTGCCAAATTATCCGCAATGTTGTCGCCCGCCTGCATCGTCGGGGTCACATTCGTCGGTGTGGTTGCAGAAACAGAAGGCATATAGTCGTTGGCTTCATTGGTATCCTTGGCAACTTGGTTGGTCACTGCGTTGACGAAAAGAACCGCTTCCTTGACATGTTTACGGTCAGCTTCGGCAATCCAAGCGAAGCCGGGTCCTTCGATGGTCACGTACTTCTCACCACCTTTTTTCTTCTTGAAGGCAAGTGCGAATGGTCCGGCAAGCAGAAGCCTTGTGACAGTCACACGAGATTCGAGAGCGGAACCGTTCTCTACGCTTGCAATCACACCCTGAAGGTTGCGTTTTTCTCCATTACACCAAATCTGATGCTCATACAAGTCGATGACTGTACCATCGTTGCCCTTGAATCTTTGGATCCGTCTCCCCTCGGGGAAACGCTTCTCGTATGCTACTTGATGCTCTTTCAACTTGGCTTGTTGCTTGGCGAAACTTGTTTCGTTCGACTGGTCATGTTCGATTGGCGTCGGGTTAGACGGGATGCAAGCATTGACGGCTTCCGCCAGTTGTGCAAAGTCTTTTGATTGTTGCTTGGTGTAGATTACCGAGTACGGTGCGAGTCGTGCTTGTGTTGCACTGGTATACAGTTCGCTGGTTTCTCCGTTCGGAAGCATGACGCTTACGCAGAACAGTCCATTGATGAACAGATTTGCCTTGCCGAGGCTCACACTCACGACTGAAGACATCGGAATCACCGTTTTTTCGATACCAACGATACTGTTTCCGAACTTGGTTCTATTGATAGTGATGGTCTCACCGTCGAATGTCACCGTGGCTCCATAACCTTTGACTTCCATTGTCTCCATGCTCTGCCTTTCTCCCTTGTTGCAGACACCGATTCCAGCATAACCTGCCGAGTCTGTGTGTCGTGGGTTTGGCAAGTTGCGAGATGCAA
Source organism: Bifidobacterium sp. UTBIF-68 (assembly GCF_006408855.1). NCBI lineage: Bacteria > Bacillati > Actinomycetota > Actinomycetes > Bifidobacteriales > Bifidobacteriaceae > Bifidobacterium > Bifidobacterium sp. UTBIF-68. Next base: position 49,184 of record NZ_JFAN01000027.1, read on the forward strand.
GGTGTTTTTCCGCAGATGCCGGCATGGTGAATGGCCTCTCCGTCATGCGTTTTCTTGTCCTTCTACACAGACTCGGCGAGACCTATCCTGCCGACGAATCGTTATGTTCCCATTGCTCCATTGCCCCTCGTACACGACCTCCATACCAGTTTCCGAGCTTGCCGATTGACAATGAACAGTTTCATATGCAACGACCGATGGAACCGACATGTGGGCCCCGCGATGAATTATATTAATTATTTAATAATTTAATTATTATTCTCATCTCCTACCGAAGAGACGTCACCGGACCAAGACACGCTGACCGAAAGCCATATCGTTAATTATTTAATTAACTAATTGTCGAGCCCCTACGAGTCTTTACCGCCTGGGAGGTCCAGCGGTTTGCTCAGCCATCCATGCCGGCCGTTCTCGTACACGTCGTCGGACAACACATAGCCGTGCCGTTCGTAGAACGGGTAGTAGTCGAATTCGGCATGCACCCATGCGCTCTCCCCGCCGAGGGCCGCTATCCGGGATTCGGCCTCGTCCAGCAGCGCGGACCCGACGCCGTGGCCGCGCGCCTTGGCGAGCACCGCGAGACGCGCGATGACGTGCCGGTGTGGTTCGACGGTGGTATCGAGGTAGAAGCGGCATGTCCCGACCGGCTTTCCGGCGTCGTCGAGCGTGAGCAGGTGGGTGGAGGCGCCGGGCTCGTCCCATTCGTCGAATTCGGGCCTCCATGCGCTCTCCCGTACGAACACCAGCGTTCTGATGTCCCGCTCCTGCTCGCCCATGGCATCGTATGCGCGAACCGTCACCGTCATGAGATGCGGCCCCCTTTCCTGCACGTCGACGTTCAGCCGACGAGCCAACGGTATTTGGCGACCGAGTACAGCGGGATGAACGGGATGAGGATCGGCGTCCGGGAGGCATACGTCCGGTACTCGGGGTCGTCGCCGTAGTTCTTGTTCTGGCGGATCTCCAGCCTGCGGGCGCCGCCGAACATGATCCACACGATGCACAGCCATCCGGCCGTCGCCGCAAGCCACTGCCACACGCCCTCAACGGCTGTAATCCCCGAGACGAATACGCCTGTCCAGGTCAGCACCTCGCCCAGATAGTTCGGACAACGTACCAGACGGAACACGCCCACATCGCAGAACCGGTGCGGATGCGCCTGCTTGTACCGGTTCTTCGTATGGTCGGCGACCGACTCCAACACGATTCCCGCCCCCATGACGCCGATGCCGGCCACGGCTGCGGCGTCCACGGGCGCATGAGTGGTCAAACGGAACAGAATCGGCGACGTCTCGCAGGCATAGAGCAGCGCGCACGACAGCCACACCACGACCTTCACCGGCAGCGGGGTGCCCGACCCGTCCTTGATTTCGTTGCGCATCGTCTCGCGGTAGGCGGCGCTGCGACATTCGCGCACCATGAGATACCCGCCGAGACGGCAGCCGTACACGATGAGCAGCACCGACATCGCCAGTGGGACCGGAGCACGCGCGTCCAACGACATCATCGTCAGCATCAAGCCGATAGTGGCGACGGAGAACCCGTATCCCAGCGAGATGAACCATACGAACCTGCGGAAGCCGATGGCACTGACAAGCGCTGCCACACCGAATAACGCTAAAAACTCCATGCAACAAGCGTAAGGCGTTTTGGCGGGTTACTTGTAGGTAGCCACGCAGTTCCGTAAGGCAAAGCTAAGCAAAGTGTGATAATTAAATAATTAATTAACAACAACTGGCATGCAACGATGGTTCCGATAAAGGTGGATGCGCTGTCAAGAAGGCGACTGCGAACAAATGCTGACGAAGGGGGATGTGGATAACTCGGATTTTTTCGCATCTACTATAAAAACTATAACTAACTATAACAATATAACACTATAAGGGGTGTCTCTGAACCCAAGCGGGAGTAGGGCTGAGCGGGCATCGACGACTACGATAGTCCACTATTTTTACTACGATAGTCCACTAAAACTACTACGATAGTCCATCAAAATCGCTACGATAGTCCACTATTTTTACTACGATAGTCCACTACCCAATGGTGCGAAAACTGCGAAATGCTACGATAGTCCACTAAAAATCGCTACGATAGTCCACTACGCCAGAGAGTTATCCACATCGTCCTGAGGGACCCTTCAGGCATCGTATTGCTACGATAGTCCACTAACTGCCATCCAGTCGCGGGAAGGCGACCACGATGATGGACTATCGTAGCGTCTTCACGCGCAGGCAACTCATCAGGGCTTGTACGGCATCAAGCAGCAGTATTGCTACGATAGTCCACTATCGCAAACCTCCGCTCTGGTCCCGCGCCTCCGATGATGGACTATCGTAGCTAGGCTCTCGGGTCTTGCCGGCCGCCCTGACGCCAAACGGCTTCAACCGTAATGCTACAAAAGTCCATCACTACGAGTGCGGGACGACGGTTCAGGAACCGGGCCGATGACCTCTATCAGGAAGGCGCTGCCATGCTGAATGCTTGGAATGACGCCGATCTGCTTGGGTGAATAACCGGAGGGGCGCGAAACGCTATGATAGTCCACTAGCCGTCAGATGGTCGGTTGAAGCTCGATGATGGACTATCGTAACGTGGCTCCTGCGATAGACAGCCCGCTACGATAGTCCACGAATCCGGTGCCGTACGATGCTTCGGATCTTATGATTGGCGGATTGCCACGATACTGTTCGATACCCGGTATCCGCGGAATGACGCCGATTCTCGTCGCAAGCACCCTGCTGGTGCGAGAATCGGCGATGTGCGGCGACGCTACGATAGTCCACTGCCAGCCGTGCGTTGGGGCGGATGATAGTGGACTATCGTAGCAGTGGAGCTGGCACCGGTCCGGGCGCGATACCGGCCATAGCCCGGTGAATCACCATGCGGTTCGCATTCTCGGCGCTTCAGCCGTTATCGGCTTGCAATGGCCGCTACGATAGTCCATCAATCCGGACGTATCCCCGGGCCTATACGACCGCGTTACCACGAGGCGGTCCGGGGAGTGAAGGCCGCAGGTAGTGGACTATCGTAGCAATGCCGGTATGGTACGTCATTGCTTCCTGCGCCGTCTCGTCGAACCTCGACGCACGGTCTTGATTTCACCAGTAATCTGGTCGACGGTGCTCTCGCGTTGGCCTATCGCGGTAGGACTGGGGAAGAGCGTCACACCCTCGCTGCTGACGACGAACCTCGCCATCGGGTACACCTGATGGACCCTGTCCAACGCACGGCGGAACTTCATCTTGAAGTTGCGGATTTCGCCGATGCCATCGCCGAAGCGCTCATACAGCCATTCCCAAGTGATGGGGAGGGGATGATTGAGGTTCTTCATGCTGCCCGTCATCCACACGTAGATGTCGTAGGGAAGCACGCTTCTTCCACTCAGCAGGAGAGAACTCGCCCTTGTGTCGAACGGTGCGGATTCGCGCGCGAGACGCTCGTACACCTCCTTGGTGAGCACGAAGGCGCTGCCGGAGAACGCGGAGTCGTCGTCCTCCTTGAATCGCACCATCTCGACGAGAGGCAGGGAAACGAGATCATGCATCCTGCCCCCGGCGAAGCCGGTGGTCCTGCGGATGGAGATATGGCTGGCCAGCAGCAGCCTCAGCTGCTCCTGGAGCTTGTCCGCCGTCTTGCCCCCGCGCGGCAGGCCCAGCTCGTTGCACAGCTGCCAGATGGAGGGGATGGTGATGGTGCGCGTCGCGGGATCCACGTATTCGGTCTTCGTACGCTTCGCGGCCCTGATCTGCTTGGCTATCCACGCCATGATGAGGCGCGGGTACTTGCCGTAGGGGAACTTCCTCTTGCGTTCCTCGGGATCGATGCCGGCTTCGAGGATGTACTCGATGGCGCCGTTGGTCTTGCTGACGAAATCCGTCCCGGCCTTCGGCTGGGTGGAGGGGAACAGCGTGGAGGTGAGGATCGAATGGCCGTACCAGATCTCCTTGCTGCTCGGCTCACGCTGCTCGATGTCCATCAGCGTCTGGACAACCAGTGCCTGTGACTCGCTCATGCCGCCTTCACCTCGTCGCGTCGATTCCATGCGCTCCATGGTACATGGGAAACCCGAATAATGGTAATTAAATAACTAAATAATTATTTAATTAAATAACGTGTCCCTGCCCTGCAGGCTGTAGACTGTGGGTGGGCATGACATTGTCTGATTGTGTTAAATAATTAATTAACAAGGGGTGGAGGATGAAGATAACCATCGCCAACGCGAAAGGCGGCGTCGCGAAGACCACGACGGCGGTATACCTGGCCGCGGCCGCGGCAATGAGGGGGCTCGACGCTCAGGTGCTCGACGCCGACCCGCAGTCCTCGGCGAGCCTGTGGGCCGACCTCGCGTCCGACAACGGCGATCCGCTGCCGTTCGAGGTCGTCCCGGCGAACCTGTCCACGCTGACGCGTCTGAAGCCGGCGGAGGGGGAGTGGCGGTTTATCGACGCGCCGCCGTCGGGAAGGGTGCTGGAGACTGCCATCGACGTGGCGGACTTCGTCATCGTCCCCACCTCCGATTCGCCGCTCGACCTCCAGCAGGCATGGGCGACGCTCAAGGCGGTGAGCGACAAGAAGCCGGCCGCCGCGCTCGTGGTGCGCGCCGAGATCGGCACCACCGCGTTCAAGGAGACTTTGGAGGCGTTGGACCAGAACGATACGCCACGGTTCGAGACCGTCATCCGCAAGCGCCAGGAGATCAAGAAGTCCCTCGGATGGAACCCGACCAAACTGTTCGAGTACGGTGACGTGCTCAGCGAGCTCATCAAGGAGATCGAATCATGAAAGGCAACCGCAAGGCCTACCGGCCCGTCACGACCGAACGCGAGATCAAGGAGGTCAAGGACGTGTTCCGCGAGGACGACGACAACCGCGGCGTCGACGACCCGCTGGTCATGACCTCCATCAGGATCCATTCCTCGGTAAGGACGGCGGCCAAGGTGTATGCGACGACCCACGGCATGAAGATGCAGGAGGTCTTCGAGAACGCGATCAGGCAGTACGTGGACAAGCAGGAAACCGTTAATTAAATAATTAATTAGGTATTTAATTAACTGGTACTTGAGCGGGGTATGGGCCGCCCAGAGGAAGACCGTGCAGCCAGGGAGCGGGACGTGGCGCGTCCGAGGATGGCCGAGCCGTTCGGGAAGACTTGGTCGGACGGTCACGCGGCATCGGAGGAAGGGGAGCCGGATTATGACGACATTGCCGGGCGACGATGGGCAATCGGATGCGACGGCGTCGGGAAGCCGTTCGTTCACGCCGGAGCAGGTGCGGTATCTGGGCTCCCTTCCGGCGGTGAGCACCGTCGGGCCGAACAGGATCAGATACGAGAGGGGATTCGCCGCCGCATGCCTGAAACGGTACCGGCAAGGCGCCGCGCCGACGGAACTGTTCCGCAAGGCCGGGCTGGAGCCGGAGCTGATCGGCCGCAAGAGGATCGAGAGATGCTTCTTCCGGTGGAAGGAGCGCGAATCGGCGATTCTGCGATATGCGCAGGAGGATGACGGCTGGTACTTCATCCATGGCGATGTGCGGACGAAGGGGGCGAAAACGGAATCGAAGGGGGCATCCGTCGGCGAGGTGATGTGGCTGGTGCCCGGGAGCGTACGCGACCGGGTCATGGAGCAGCTGGTCTCCTACAACGAGATGCTTGAACGGGAGAACAAGCAGCTGCGAGAGCTCCTAGCCGAAGATGAAGGATTCAGAGCGGACAATATGACCCGTCGGGGGGACTTGACGGGGGGGGTTCGATGATATCCCTACTCGTAGGGGGTAGGGCCTCCACGCAATCGTGCGGCATGCGGTTATATGCCGTCCGGTGCGCCTGGAACAAGGGTGTCACTGTCCAATCAACGTTGACTCCGGTTTTCGCGCACCCGTGATTGTGAGCGTTAACAACTTAAGGAGCCGTAACGCAATGAGAATGAGGAAGATATTCGCCGGGATCGCCGCGGCGGCGACGCTGCTGGGCGGCATGGCCTTGGGGGCCGCCAGCGCCAACGCAGCCGAGGTCAAGCCCGATGTGACCACGTAAAGCATGGGACTGACCGTGACAGCCGGCACCGCCAGTGATATCAACGGGCGCGACCTCGTCGCCATCAAGGTGGGAAGCTATGTCGGCGCGACCATCGACAACAATCCGACCATCCATGTGACCAGTCTCGAGGTCGGAGCCACCGGGGACAACGGCATCGACACGGCTGTGAAGACCGCCCTTGACGCTGTGGATCCGGACTGGGCCACGACATCCCCCGAATACCGGAACAACCCGATCGCGTATGTCGCCGCCAAGTATGAGGATTCCGGATCCCCCACCTGGTCGGGTACGCTGCGCAAGTTCGTGGACAAGCTCGCCGAACAGCAGGCGGTGAAGGACGCCGCCGGCACCGCACTGACGACCTCGCCTACGGGCAGCACCGCCACCGTACGCAAGCTCAGCCAGGGCCTGTACCTCATCCTCGACCGTTCCACCGCCGAGCAGCTCGGCGACCGGAAGGCGGGCATCCCTATGTTCGTCGGCACCGGCGTGGACTACATCAACACCAACGGTCAGCCGTTCGGCTACCCGGGCGCCAACGAGTTCGCCGACGGTTCAAGGCTCGGATTCGTCGATCTGAAGGCGGAGAACACCAACATCTCCAAGGACTCCGACAAGGACCTCGACGGCACCGTGCAGATCGGCGACACCGTCACCTACACCCTGCAGTCCATAATCCCGAACACCGCCAATATGAACGCGTCCGCCGACCCGACCGTGCAGAACCCGGCCGCCGACGCGTTCACCTACCGGCTGATCGATACCCCCGGCACCGGACTGACCGTGAAGGCCGGCACCACCCCCACCGTGACGGTCATCAAGGACATCAACGACCCCACGAAGAACGAGACCCTTGATGCTGCTAAGGACTTCACGCTGACCGGCTGGCCTGCGGCCGACGCCGACGTGGAAGGCAACGGCACCACCCAGATGATCATCGACCTGTCCAAGTGGGCATGGGCTAACGGCAAGAGGAACGACTACGCCGGCAAGACCATCAAGGTCACCTACCAGGCCACCGTGAACTCCTCCGCCAGCAAGACCGTGGACAACAAGTTCAAGGTCAGCAACAACGACAAGGAGGCCACCAACAGCCTCAAGACCTTCGACTTCGCCTTCACCAAGGTCGGCGGCGACAACAAGACCCCGCTCAAGGGCGCCACGTTCACCGTGTACACCGACCAGGACTACACGACCGCATACCAGCAGAACGGTGCTGACGTGACCGCCACCTCAGGCGATGACGGCGTCGTCGCGTTCAAGGGCTTCAAGGCCGGCACCTACTGGGTGAAGGAGACCGTCATCCCGACAGGCTACATGCAGCAGGTGGTCGGCAAGCTCAAGGTCGACATCAACCGCGACGGCACCATCACCATCACCGACGAGAGCGGCCTCGGCCTCTACACCGATGCCAACGCCAATGTGGGCAACGCCCATACGGTGAAGAACGTCACCTCTCTCACGCAGCTGCCGCTCACCGGTGCCGCCGGCACCGCATTGTTCACGGTGGTCGGCGTGCTGCTGGCCGGTGCGGGCGTCACCGTGTACCTGCGCACCCGCCGCATGAAGAAGCAGCTGGTCGCCTGACCCAAAACCGGCAAGACCGGCGGCATGCCGTCGCATGGCCTCCACCCGCGCATCACGTGGATGGAGCCCGCGGCGGACGCCGTCCGGTCTTCCCGTCTTCGCCCCTCCCGGGCGAAGCGCCGCATCCGATACCAGAGATGCGGCATCACACACGTAATCGTATTGGATTGATACCTTCGCCACATCGCCGTGCGGGGCATCAGGGAAAAGGTTGAAGCATTGATGGGACGAGTCTCGATGAGAATCATGGCCATGATGGCCATACTGGCCATGGGGCCGATGGCCGTAGGCGTCGCACAGGCCGACAACGGGGTCCCCGCAGCCGACGCATCATCCCAGACGGTGAGTACACCGGTCACGGACGCCGGTGTCGACTGCTCGGCCGTGACCGACTGGACGATGCTGTCCCAATGCTTGAGTGCAACCAAGACCGGCGGCCTGGTCACCATCACCACCACGGTCACCGTGCCCGACGGGGCACAGACGGCCATCAGCACACCCATCACCTTGACCGCGACCACCGGGGCGGCTACCTCCATCGAAACCACCACGCCAGGCGACACCTTCTTCGTCGTCGAGAAGGGCGGATCGCTCACCATCGGCAAGGACACGACCGACAACGGCTTCTCCTACAAGAATGGGAAACGGTACTTCGCATACGTGGAGAAGGGCGGATCGCTCACCGTCAACAACGGCACGTTCTCCGGCATCGACGTGACCGGCAATGGGTCCGTGGCCTACAACGCCGGCGGCACGGTGACCATCAACAACGGCATGTTCTCCGGCAACAAGGCCCTGAATGGCGGTGTGATCAGCCAGGCCGACGGCGCCACGACGATCATGGGCGGCACGTTCTCCGATAACACGGCCGCGAACAACGGCGGAGCGTTATATGCGATCGGAACCCTGAACGTCCAGGGGGAGTCACGTTCACCGGCAACCGCGCGCAGGGAAGTTACATCCTCGGGTACGGCGGCGGCGCCATCTGGGCGCAGGGCAAGCTGTACGTGAAGAACGGTCTGACCGGCCTGCGACCCAAGTTCACCGGCAACCAGGCGCTGACCGACCAACCCGGAGCGGACGGCAAGCTCGGCAGGGGCGGCGCAGGCGGAGCCATCTTCGTCCAGTCCGATTCCACTGCCTATCTGACCGGAGGCACGTTCGAGGACAACCTGTCCGGATATCTGGGAGGCGCCATCTACACCGAGGAGAAGTCCACCACCTACGTGGGCAAGTCCGTGGCGTATGGCAACACGGCCGGACATTTCGGCGGCGGCCTGTGGTTCTGCCCTTCCGGCAATTCCACTGCGTCGAAGGGCGGCAACATCGCCCTGTACGACAACGCCACCAACCCTGCGATCGACGGCAATCCCGACAACGACGCAGCCAAGATTCCACCGTACTTCCGCGCCGACACCATGACCCAGGCCGGCGCGGACCTGGCGATCATGAACCCGTACTGGAAATGGGTGAACGGCTGGATGAAAGGCATCAGCACCAACCAGTTCCAGTTGCTGGACACGTGGTTCACGAACCGTTCCGAACAGGCGGTGACCTGGTATTGGGACAACGTGCCCCTGCAGCACTCCTCCGGATACCATGACTCCTGGCAGCAAACCGCAGAGACCAAGCGCCAAGGCATCGAAGCCGTACTCGCGACCAGCAAGGACCCCAAGAACCACACCGAACAGGCCCCGGGACTGCTCCAGCTGCAGGCCAACGACCATGAGCCCGGCAACCAGTGGATCCGTACGGGTCTCGCCTTGAAGGCGACGGTCAAGAACGAAGGATACAAGGCCGAGGCGTGGCAGAAGGCGCAGATCAGGATGACCGGCAACCAGGCGCGCCTGTCCGGAGGCGCGTTCGGCTCCAACGGCGTGGTCGTGTTCGACTCACCGTATTCGATGAACTGGAACAAGGTGGACGAGCAGGGCAAGGAGGTGGACACCGCATCCACATGGGAGCTGTCCACCAACAAGCTGACCGACCCCTACACCAGCCCGTATCTGGATGAGGACATGCGTCCCACGGACTGCCAGAGCGGCGGCGCGGCCGACGGTTGCTGGGTGAAGGACGCCGAAGGCGTCTGGAGCGTGGATATCGTGGACAACGGGCCGCGCGACAACGATCCCGCGTTCGGCGGCATCAGCCTGGACAACCTCGCGCCCGGCACCTATACGCTCAAGGAGAAGACGCCTCCGACCGGCTACCAGAAGACCGACAAGACATACACGTTCACCATCGTCGCCGTGGAAAGCGGAGGCATCCCCAAGCCCGTCGAGCTCAAGGACGCCTCCGGCAAAACCGTGACCGACAGCGCGATCGTGAACCATCCCGCGACCGGCGTCCTGGCCTGGTCGAAGACCGACGCCGACAACACGCGCATCGCCGGCTCCGTATGGACCATCACCAAGCTGGATAATACGACGGTGGACGTTGCCGACCGTACGGCGACGGACAACCTGACTTCACTGGATGAGGACGCCGGTGACGGTGACTTCCGGATCTCGCTTTTCAAGGACAGGAAGCCGGATCCCGCCTGGCCTGACGGCAAGTACACGCTTCAGGAGGAGACCGCGCCGACCGGCTACTGGAAGACCGGTAAGACGTACTCGTTCACCATCACGACACAGGATTCCGGCAACCGGACCGCCACCTGGGACGACAAGGATGTGACCACCGGCCGCCAGTTCACCAACAAGCCGACAATCGTCTCCTGGTCCAAGGTGTCCGCGGACAACACCGACCAGACACTGCCCGGATCCGAATGGACGATCACCAAGCTCGACGACGGCGGACAGCCCACCGGTTCCTCGCGGACGGTGTCGGACTGCAGGCCGGGAGCCTGCAGCACCCCGCTAGGCGGGTTGAAGGACTCCGACGAGACGGCCGGAAAGTTCACCGTGAAGAGCCTCGAGCCGGGCTCCTACCAGCTGGAGGAGAAGACCGCGCCAGAAGGATATGCGAAGACCGATACGAAGTACACGTTCACCATCGGTACTACCGAAGGCGACGTGACGATCAGAGTCAAAAACGAAAGCTCCGGCGAGGCGGTGGCGGACAACAGGATCGTCAACCATGCGATCGTCACCGCCCTGCCGTTCACCGGAGGCCGCGACACCCGCGACTGGTATATCATCGGCGGCGGCATCGCCCTGCTCGGCCTCGCCGCAGCGGTCGCATATCAGCGGATGAGACGCAATAGCCTTCATTGACGCACATGCCGTTCCTATGGTTTTTGGGTTTTCGGATGTGCCCCAGTGGTTGGTGAAAACCTGGGAGACCGCGTGATCGTCAGGTAGCGGTTTTCCGGTGTTTCAGGGCGATGCGGAAGTCGTTGCGGTATTGGCTTGGCGTCGTCAGGTAGCGGTCGTGGAACAGTTTGTGGAAGTACGCCGCGCTGTCGTATCCGACCGCATGCGCCACTTCGGCGATGGGCTGATCGCCGGTGATGAGCAGCTCGGCGGCCTGGCGGAGTCGTTCCTCGTTGATGAGTCGTCCGAGAGTGCGCCCATCGTGCTTGCGCACGTAGCGTGACAGGTAGCCGACGCTGTAGCCGAGAGTGTCGGCGATGCCGTCGTTGGTGGCTTTTGCGGGGTCCTTGGTGATGACGTCGATGATCGCTCCGATCAGGGGGTCGATGTGCATCCGGCTTTCCAAGGCGTCGGATGCGGTGTGCATCAGTTCGAGCAGGCCGCCGATGACGGCGAGGCTGGGCCGGTAGCGCCCACCTGCGCAATACGCCACCAGCATCCTGCTTATGGCGGCCTGGCCGGCTGGATGGTGTCCCGCTTCGAGCAGACAGTAGGATTGCGACGGATCATCGATCCACTGCCGTAATGCCATGTCCTCATGCGTTCCCGAGCCCGAGACCGTGAGCATGGATTCAACCAGCCGGCTTCGTATCAGGACGTCCGCCTCGATCGGCGCGCGGCCGTTCTCGATGATGGGGGATATGAGGTGCCGGGCGCCGGGCTTGACTAGGACGGTCCCTCCGGCCTCAAGCACGCAGGTCTCGCCTTGCACCCAGACCAGTACGGTTCCTTTGAGCGCGTGGGTGATCTCGAGGTAGTCGTGCCGGTGGAGCTGTGACGGGTGGTCGAGGTCATGGCCGATGACGCCGAAGTCGTCGTCCTTGCCGAGATGCGCGCTGGCTGCGGCGATGGTGTCGAACGAGGTCATGGGTGCGTCGGCACCGGTGTCGGCGGCCTCCGCCGCGGCCCGTCCGGTTCTGGTGTGGTCGGCGTAGCGTTCATCGCCGCCTGCCGTCAGGCGGGGGAGCCGGAGTGTGGGCGTGTCCATGTCCCTCCATGTTCGTTCAGCGCCGGATGCTCGGGGTTGTTGCGCAACGATGCCGCGATGGAGGTCATTATAGAGTGCAATGAGGTCAGCATAGCTGAATTGCCGTGTCTTATCGTTGGATTCAACAGCGCTGCGTCGATAGTAACAAGGTCGTTATCGAGGAGAGAATCCAATGAACGCATTGAAGACCAGGATAGGCATCCTGTCGTTGAGCTCCATCACCCTGTCGGGCATCTTCATCGTGCCGATCATCGGCATGGTGGCCCAGGCCTTCCCGGACAGTTCGCTGTCCGGCGTGCAGATGATCATTTCGGCGTCCACCCTGACCGCGCTGGTCGGCGCATGGCTGACAGGCAAGCTCGCTTCCGTCCTGTCGCGCAAGACCGTGGCCCTCATCGGCGCGGGCGGCATCCTCCTGTTCGGCATGCTGCCGTACTTCATCCACTCCGGCCTCGCCGCGGTGATCGCGTTCTCCGCCCTGATGGGCGTATGCCTTGGTTTCATCAACAACATACTTCCCACCCTGATCTCCGTGCACTATGAGGGCGAGCAGCGTCAGTCGGTCATGGGGCAGCAGGTCGCCGTGGCCAGCATCGGCGCGATGGTGTTCATGGGCGGGCAAGCTCGCCACGGCCCAGTGGTACCACGCCTACCTCGTCTACCTGTTCGCCGCCGTGGTCCTCATCGTATGCGCCTTCACCATCCCAGCCGAGAACGGGGAGGAAGAGGAGAAGGGGAAGTCGCACGGCTCGGGTCCCGAGGTCTCGATCCGTGAGGCGATGAACGGCAAACTGTGGTTCCTCGTGATCGCCGGCTTCTTCTTCCTGCTCGCGAACAACGCCTACAGCAACAACCTGTCCCTGCTCGTCGAACAGCGCGGGCTCGGCGACGCCGGCACCGCCGGACTCGTCTCCACCATCGGCCAGCTCGGCGGCCTTCTCGCCGGCCTGTGCGTCGGCCTTCTCGTCAGATTCGTGAGGAACCACCTGCTCATGGTCGGCTTCCTGGCCGAAGGCATCGCACTGCTGCTGCTCGGATTCGCCGCCAACCTGCCGCTGCTCATCATCGGCAGCTTCCTCGCCGGCGCAGGACTGAGCCTGTACTATGCCCAGGCACCGTTCCTCGTCACCATGATCGAGAAGCCCTACCTCATCCCGATGGGCATCGCGGCCATGACCACCGCGAACGCGCTTGGCGGCTTCGCCAGCCCGGTCACCGTCAACCTGATCAACGGCCTGTTCGGTTCGAGCGCCGCCGGCGCGATGTTCATCGGCGCCGTGATCGCGCTGGCCGGTGCCGTCGCCCTGGGCGTCATCGACTTCCAGCGCAAGTGCCTCGAAACCGGCCGTTGAGCATCAGAGAAGCATCCGACGGAACGGATGGCAGTGCAATCAGCCGTCCACAGAATCGGCTGACCGCACACTCCGCGCATCCGCTACCGTGATCCGATGAAAGAGACCAATCATATGAACAGCAATGAAATCCACATCCGGGATCCGTTCGTCCTCGTCCACGATGGCGTCTACTACCTGTACGGCACGCGCGCAGACAATGTATGGGGCGTCATGGACGGTTTCGACTGCTACACCAGCCGTGATCTGAACGAATGGGAGGGCCCGTTCGAGGTGTTCCACAAGCCCGCCGGACTCGACGCGGACCGCGCCTACTGGGCACCCGAATGCTACGAGCATGATGGCATGTATTACCTGATCGCCACCCTCGGAAGGCCCGACGGGCGCAAGGGCGTGCACGTGCTGCGCGCCACGGACCCTCTCGGACCCTTCGAATACGTCGCCCAGCTGACCGACCCCGGCCAGTCCTGCATCGACGGCACGATATACGCCGATCAGGACGGTAAGAACTGGCTCGTCTACTCGCATTCGCTGGAGGACGTGCCCGAAGGCGACATGGACGCCGTCCCGCTCTCCGACGACCTCGCCTCCACGACGGGCGACCCGGTCACCTTGTTCAAGGCTTCCGACGCCCCCTGGTCGGCGCCAGTACCATTCGCCAAGCCGGAATTCGGCATCGACGGCCCCGCCTACTTCTCCGACGGCCCCTTCCTGCACAGGCTGTCGGACGGCCGTCTGGCAATGCTCTGGTCCAGCTGGTCGGCATCCGGCGGCTACGCCGTTGGCCAGGCCGTCAGCGAAAGCGGCAAGGTGACCGGACCATGGACGCAATATGCGGAACCGGTCCTCACCCACGGCGGTCATGGCATGCTGTTCACCGGATTCGACGGCCGGACCCGCTATGCGCTCCACGCGCCGAACGACCCGGGCCAGGAACGCCCCGCGTTCCTTCCTGTAGAGGAATCCGACGGCGTGCTCGTTGTCGGATAAGGCGGCGAATACCGAAGCTGCACCGTCGTTCGGCCGCTTGCGTGGCGGAAAACAGAGCAGGGGGATGATATGTGGCACCATGCCGTATGCCACGTATCATCCCCCTGCTCCGTATCCAAGACGGTTGCGCGCACAAACACGTCACCTGGCACGGCGGCATACCGGTGCCGTCCATCCGTTCGATCAGCGGATGCAATAATTAATTAAATAAATATGGGTCGTATTGTCCATCGAGTGGAAAGACTGGCATAGGTCGCCATGGCCGGAAGAAAGAAACCGAAGATAGAAATAGAAACGATGATTTGAATACAAACGAATATTCATATATCGTGTGAATATGAAGAATATGAAGTTAGGCCCGGATTTGTTCCGCAGCAACGAATTGCGCGCGCACATCGATGGGGTGTTCCACATGTTGGTGGACACCGATTCGGAATTGAATCCGAGCGTTCCAGGGCAAATGAAACATCTCGGCGCGGATCTATACGTCCCCTATAACATGCAGGCATTCAGCATTGCGGTCAAGGAAGTCCCCGGTTTGGTCATTGCCTGCATCGAAGTCGATTATGTGCCGCAGCTTAGAGATTTCGTGGTTTCAAAGTTCTTTCTTGGCGTGAGTGAAAACACGACAAACGAGGCTAAGCCTTTCGACATCGATGGCGAGACCATGAGGCGGTTCCCCATCGAACGGTACAAGCGTCGTGTAATTCAAAACTGGATATTGCAGGATCTGGGCATGAACCGGACACCACGCTGGTGGTTGTGGGAAAGCGCCATGAGATGGAGCGATCCCATGCGACACGTCAGAGGGGCTGGACTACTCGATCTCGAGCGCACGGCGCGCATCTACGTCGCCGCACGGTACGGGGACAGGGACGCGCATGAGGCAGTAGCTGACGCCTTCGGTATCAGCAAATCCACGGCCGGACGGTGGATCAAGAAGGCGCGTGATATGGGTTACATCGATAACATCTCCGTGCGCTGGTGAGACCTGTAGTTGGTCTGTCTTCTACGCCGTTTGCTTCCGGGCGCGTACCGCAGATGTGCTCGGCGTGCGTACGGAAGCAGGGCTGAGGAGCATGGGCATCTAGTAGATTCTTTGCTGAATTCTGATTGAGGAGACTCTGATAAGGTCAATAGCCCTGTCTTTCTCGCATTGAGTCTGGACGATGGGCGGGACGTGCGTCGGAGGAGCGCGGTCGGGGTGAGAGGTACCTCTGCATGAGTCGAAGCGTGGAGGTGGTGACATGATGGATCTGTTCCCAGGCTGCGCTGCCCGTGCTTATCCAGTGGCCTTGCAGCCGAGTGCTTGAATACATCCATCCCTCTGATTGCCTGGCCATCAATCTGACATAAGATACATTATCGGAAATTGATACGTAGGCTGTATGACATTTCCGTGATTCCATATGTGCGTGCTCGGATTGGTCCGGGATGAGACATCTCTACCGTTCCGAAAACGGAGGTTTGCGGACACTGTCCGGCCGATGCCGGTTCCGTCTCCGAAACGCCGAGAGAATATGTATCAAAACCCGTCTCATTAACAATGTCTCATATCAGAAGCTTGATGTCGGGTTGTGATACGTTTTCCGGTATGGGTAAACGATTCGGATACGCAAGAGTGAGCACCGCGGGCCAGACGGCCGACCTGCAGCGCGACGCATTGGAGAAGGCCGGATGCGACCGGCTGTTCGTCGACACCGCCAGCGGCGCGAAGGCGCACCGGCCGGAACTCGACAGGATGATGGAGCTGCTGCGCGAAGGCGACGTGGTCGTCGTCTGGCGGCTCGACCGATTGGGCCGCAGCGTGCAGAACCTCGTGGAGCTCATGAACCGGTTCCAGGAGATGGGTGTCGGATTCGTGAGCCTCAACGAGGCCATCGACACCACCACGCCCGGCGGCATCCTCGTATTCAACATCTTCGCCGCCCTAGCGCAGTTCGAGCGCGACCTGATCCGCGAACGCACCAACGCCGGCCTCGAGGCCGCGAGGGCTCGCGGACGCAGGGGAGGCAGACCGGCGAAGCTCGACGCGAAGCAGGTCGCCGAGATCCGCCGGCTCTACGACTCCAAAACCGTGACAGTTAATCAGATTGCCGCCATGATGGGAGTGGGACGGGCGACCGTGTACCGGGCGCTTGGTCGTGATGCTGGTTGATTGGATTAATCCGTGCAATCTGAAGTCAGTTTTCCCCAGCTGTCACCGGAACGAACGGCTCACTGACGAGAGGATGCGATTCATCTGTGTTGAGATACACGCTGTAGAGCTCGTCTTCGATGTCGTACACCGGCTTGAGCGTCAGCGGATCCTCGTCGCCATTGCGTCGCAGTGAGAACCGCAGTCCGTGGTCCGGTAGACGTTCCACCATGTGGGGCAAAACCTCAGGGGTCCCACATGCCATGGGAACGTTGGCGTCGCTGCCTTCAATAGCAAGCAGTATGCCGCCATACAGCAGGGCTATGCGGTGACCGTCCCCGGGTAACGTTTCGATGCTCCACGAGGTATCCAAAGTCAGCGTGATGTCGACGTTCTCGGAAACGGTGCCTTCCGCCACCCAGAACGAGCCGTCACGGCGAATCCGGAATTGCTGCACTTCATCGCGGTTGGAAGCCTGCGTTGACACACGCACTGCGGACACCCGATATGCCGGCAACAGTATTCGAACCGGAGTCGGCCGTTGCGTTTGGATATGCATGACTGCTTCGCGGTCACAGGGAAAGCGTGTAACCAGTGAATAGGTCAGTCCCTTTTCTTCCCAGTGCAACGTCGAGGCAATGCAGGCGCCGAGCATGATGGTCGGCACGGTAGAATCCTCAGCCTGATACCAAATGCCCGATTGCAGGTAGGCAGCGGCCTCGATGCCTGTTCCCGTGCAGCACCAGAACGAATCGTACGGTGTGCTGTACGACCGTCTCACCCCGGCACCGAGCGGCTGATGGTATGCCGACAGCCCATCTTTCGGATTCAGGCAGGCCAGCACCGCATTGAATTTGAGCCTTTCCAGATGAGCGAGTTTCTTTGGATCGCCGTCAATGACGAATAGTTCCCGGACCAATCGTTCGGTGTTGTGCGCGCAACACGATTCGCATTCGCCGCCGGTGAGCGACCGGCTCAAATCACCGTACTTACCCCAATGCTCCGCACGATCGGACACACCATACCGCAACGTGTAATGCTCCGCCCTCGAGCTGTTCGACCCATTGGCAAACGTGCGACCGAGAAGATAATGGTATCCATTGCGGGCCGCCGTCAGATAACGCTCGTCTCCGGTGATTCGATACCGATGGACCGCCGCAGCCATAACCGGCAGATGCGTGTTGGCATGCAGGTCCTCAAGCACATCGTGGCCCCGCATCAGATTCCCGGTGAAATACTCGCGGTCGAACAATTGGGCGGTGGCTAATATCTCATTGTCGCCGGTCAATTCATACAGCGAATAGAGCGTATCCCCGATGCCGCCATATTCATTGAGAGGATTGAGCCGCACGGGTCGGAGGATGTTGTCGATGTTCCAGTGGCCGAGTCTGGCGAATCGTCGTCCGATATAACGTGCCAAAGCGCATGCCAAGTCCAATGCGGTGACATTGCCGGCCAGCTGATAAGCGTCTACCAGCCCCTTCAGTATCTTGTGCAATGTATAGTAAGGTGCCCAGACGCCATGGAACTCCTTGGCTTCCAGAGTGTCCAGCTCACTGTCGGGGAAAGCGCTAAGATATCCGTCGTCGCGTGCGCACTGGGCCAGCCCTTCGACCAGCGTATTCACCAAGCGCAGCATCTGGCCATCTGTATCGTCTCCGGCATGGTATTGTGCGGCGGCGGAAAGCACATGACCGGTAAAATGCCCTCGTATTCCCCCGTCCTCGCACTCCCAGCCGCCCAGCGGCTGCGCCTTGCTCGGAATCCCGGCGTTGCGACGAAAGGCGTGCAGCAGCCGATCCGGGTCCAGTGTGAGCAGGTAATCACGAATCATGCGTTGCCTTGGCGCGAATACGTCATCTTGAAGCTGCACCTGATTGAGGCTCCATGAGCGGTATTGATAATCGGTCATCCTTCGTCTTTGCTCCTTCTGCGCTTGATGTCAGATGCCGTCTGACGCCAGCCGACATCAAACAAAGGCGGGGCTGGGGAAGGCAGATCCCACACCCCGCCCCGCCGCTTGAAGACCGGCTTGCTTTCAGCTGACGACTACAGTTTTCCGGCAAGCCCGTGGTCGCGCCCGTCGCGTGCGAATACGGGTACGCTGTCGAGTGGTGCGGTGGCGGTTATGGTTTGTCCGCCGGCGTGCGTCGTACCGTCGCGCAGATCAGTCCATTGAGTGTCGGCGTCACCGGGCAGGTAGACGGTGCGGCTGCGTGCGCCTTCCTCGAGGACGGGGGCAATGAGCAGATCGGCACCGAGCATATACTGATCGGCGATGTCCGCGGCTGCGGTGTCGTCCGGGAACTCGTAGAACAATCCACGGATGAGGGGTTGGCCGGTCTCGTGTGCTTCGGTGAACAGTTCGCGCATGTAGGGACGCAGGTGTTCGCGGATGCTGATGTACTTCACCATGATGCGTTCGATTTCTTCGCCGTAGCTCCATGGTTCGTTGTCCGCGCCCGAGGGTGAGCGGTGCTCTCCTGCAGTGTTGGTGATGGTCTCCTTCATGGTGCCGTCGGGTTGGAGGGCGGAACGGTCGCCGTGGTTGCGCATCACCGGGGAGAAGCAGGAGAACTGGCACCAGCGTGCAAGGAGCTCTTTGAAGGAATCGCTGTTGATGTCGCCGTCATGGAAGCCTCCCATATCGGTGGTGAACCAGGGGATGCCGGCCATGCCCATGTGGATGCCACAGGTGATCTGGGCTTTGAGGTCGTCGAACGTGGATCCCACGTCACCCGACCAGACCAGGGCGCCGTAGCGTTGCGAACCGGCCCATGCGCATCGGGTGAGGTTCACGATCTCGTTCCCGCGGCCGTACGCTGTCTGGCCTTCGTAGAAGCCGCGGTTGTATTCGCGCGGGTAGAGGTTCGCGACCTGCTGGTTGGGTCCCGCGTGGTACCGGTAGTTCTCGAAGTCGTAAGTGCCGTATTCGGGTTCGGCCTCGTCGAGCCAGAACGCGTCGATGCCCAGGTCGGCGTAGTTCTGCCGGCATTTGTCCCACACGTATGCGCGGGCGGCGGGGTTGGTGGCGTCGTAGAACTGGCTGGGTCCTTCGAACATCATGCCGATGTCCTGTCCCCTGTCAGCGCGCACGAGAAGGTTGTTGGCCTTCATCTCGGCGTAGTTCTCGGAGGCTATGGCGACCTGCGGCCATACGGAGGCCATGACCTTGACGCCCATGTCGTGCAGTTCATCGCACATGGCCTTCGGGTCAGGCCAGAACTCCTTCTCGAAGCGGAAGTCGCCCATGTAGGGCCAGTGGAAGAAGTCGATGACGATCAGATCGAGTGGGATGCCGCGCTTCTTGAAGCCACGCGCCACGTCAAGCAGCTGTTCCTGGTTCCAGTAGCGCAGCTTGCATTGCCAGAAGCCGAGCCCCCATTCCGGCATGAGCGGCGCGTGCCCGGTGGCTGCGGCGTAATGCTCCATGATCGTGGAGGGCCTGTCGCCCGTGGTGACCCAGTAGTCGATCTGGCGGGTGGCGTCTGCCTTCCATTCGGTGCGGTTCCTGCCGAACGTCACCGAGCCTATTGCGGGGTTGTTCCATAGGAACCCGTATCCGG
>NZ_JFAN01000028.1:0-66722 GCF_006408855.1 Bifidobacterium sp. UTBIF-68
TCTATTAACCGGCAACAGGAATGCCTATACCAGGATTAAAAGCCAAATGCTTAAGCAAATACACCACACAGCATCCAACAGAAAAGCAATCCCACTACAACACATTCCATCTAAAAGCCCACATAGCCATATTCCACCAGAATTCCACAGAAAAACAGAACTATGAACAAAATAAAAACGATATGCACTTCTTGCACCCATGCCCTCCGGGCACCGCCGAAACGGCGGAATTCCAACGTTAATGATTACGCGAAGCCAGTTTTCGGCCGATATCGCGTCATGACGATAACGGGCGGAGGAGCGGAAACGGTGGGTGGGGCCCGCATGAGCGATGAAAACGACAGGGCCACGCCGGTCTGCCCGGCATGCGGGCGGACCGTGGAGGAGCACGATTCGTGGACCGGACGGCCGTTGCATGTGCATAGGGGATGCCGCGACCGCTGGTGGAGACAAAGGGATAGGGAGCGTGCGTGGAGGCTGCGGCTAGCCGAGGAGGACAGGCTCCTGATGGCACGGGCCCGGCTGGTCGCGGCGGGCCGCGGGCTGGGCCGGGCGGTCGCGGACCGCAACGAGGAGGCGGCCCGGGCCGACCGGTCCCTGGTCCGGGAATGCTATTGGTCGGTCCGGCTCATGGTGGCCCTCATGGCCCTCGAGCCGATGACCCTGGTCGACTACCGGGAGCCGTGGGCCAGGGACCTGGCCCGGTCCGTCGGCAGGAGGGCCATGGACCGCATCGCGGACCTGATGGGCTGGAGGGACGCCCGGCCCTGGACCACCGACCCCGATATCGGGCCGGACGGTCCGGCCCGGACTCTGGCGGGCCAGTGGGCCGAACCCGGTCCGGAGGAGTGGACCGAATGGAGGTCCGACCTGGTCCAGGAGGACTCCCTGGCCCGCAGGACCATCGATATGACCGATATCGTGGACCGAATCTGGCAGGAGGACCACACAGGCCGTAACAGCAGGGACCACGGATGGTGGTCCCTCGAAAGAAGGCAACGATGAAAAGACAGGATACCTGGCGGATGGGCTACTGCAGGTGGGAGCATTGCCCGGACCATGACAGGGAGCAGCCGGTATGGCCCGATGGGTTCTGCTCCAACCGTTGCAGGCAACAGGCCCGCGCGGCCCATCCGGACCGGATCCCGGCAGCCTACTGCCGCAACTGCGGCAAACCCATCCGCAAACCCCCGGTCGGGCCCACTCCGGATTGGTGCGGGCCAAAATGCCGGCTCATCTGGAACCGGGAACACTCGCTCAACGGCACAGGAGACAGATGCCGGGAATGCGGCGAACCCATCCCCTTGGGACAGCGTGGCCCCGAACCTGCCTACTGCTCGAGAAACTGCGCCCAACGCCACCGGCGAAAAGAGCGACGAGACAAGTCGGGACGCAGGACCATGCAGAATACGGACATGATAAGCAGACTCGATACAGCTGCAGAAGATCTGAGCATGCGAACCGACGACATCGTCCGGGAGGCGGGCCGCCTCCACCGGCAGGATGAAACCAGCAGGACGCGCACAGGGGACATGATCGCCCGAATGCTCATGCTCGCCACCCGTCACGCGCCCGATACGATACAGGATCCCGACCCGAATGGGTTCGTCGGCAGGCTCCGCGCCGAATGCGAACAGGCCAACGGCGCCGGAACCTCAGACAGGATCATCGAACACAACCGCCTGGCGGACGACTGACAGGACAAGAGGAGAGACACGCATGACCATCAGCATGACCAAGATCACCAGCGCGGAATACCCGTTGTCCACGGCACGCGAACCGTTGCAGGCGGACGGGGCCATCGGCGACATGGACGCGCCCAACGCCATCGCCGGCCCGAACCCGGCCTCCTACTACACCGCCGAAGGCAACCCGCCCGGACGGTGGATCGGCTCGGCGAGCAGACTGCTAGGCGGCGAACCCGGACAAGAGGCGGGCGCGGACACCGTACGCATGCTCATCAACGAACGCCGCAACCCCGTGGACGGCAAACTCCTCGGCGAGACCGACATGCAGGCCGGTGACGGCGGGGAGGCACCCAACGCGGGCTTCGACCTGACCCAGACCGTGCCCAAAAGCGTGGCGGTGATATGGGCGTTCGCCGACCCCGAGACCCGCAGGATTATCGAGGAATGCCTCCACGAGGCGTCCACGATGACCATGGAGTATTTCGAACGGGAATACGCGTCCACGCGGGCGGGACAGGGCGGAGTCGCATCGGTACGATGCGACGGCGTCGCCGGATTCGCTTTCGACCATTACGACTCCCGTGACGGCGACCCGCACCCGCATACGCACCTGTTCATCAGCAACCGCGTCCGCAGGTCATCCGACGGGCAATGGACGGCGCTCGATGGGCGGAAGGTGTACGCGGCATCCGTCGAACTGAGCGAATACAACAGCAACATCCTCCGCGACCTGCTCACCGAGCGGCTCGGATTCTCCTGGCGGGAGAAGGAGAACACCAACGGCACCAAGGCCATAGGGCTCGAGGTCGAAGGCGTGCCGCAGGAACTCATCGACCTGTTCAGCGGACGCCATCAGGAGATAGCGCACGAAGTGGACCGGCGCGTGACGGAAGAGGAACTACGCCTCGGCCGGCCGGTCGACTGGCGGCGGCGGGCGGAGATAGACAAGCAGGTGTGGCTGGAAACCAGGAAGTCGAAACCCGAGATCCAACCCAGCCTCGCCGAAAAACGCCGGCATTGGAAGGCGAAGCTCGCCGCAGAGGCTCCGGATCAGAGCATCCGGGCCATGATGGACGCCGTACGGGCTCATCGCGGCGAAACACTCGCCCCGGCCGAGGCGGCCATGCGGGCGGCGGGAATCCGGCTGGCGGGACAGCTCGCTGAACGACAGGCGCCACAAGGGGACATGGAACGGCTCGCACGCACGGCGTATGAGAACATGACCCGGACACGCGCATCATGGACGCGCAGCAACATCCGCGCCGAAGCGCAACGGCTCCTCGCCGACGTGAGGATGGATCCCTCGAGACGAGCGGAGACGGCCAACAGGATAGCCGACCTCGCCATCGGCCATTGCGTGAGCATCACACCCACCCGCTACCGGGTGGCCGAAACCCTCCGTGACCCGGCGCTCGTCATGGAACCCGGACGCAGTGTGCTGGACGACCCGAACCTCGACCGGTACACCAGCCGGGAAATCCTCGCCGCCGAAGCGCATGTGATGTCCATGTTCGACCATGCCGACCCGCTCGCATGGAGACAGGGGACGGCCCGCGCCATCCTCGAACACCAGCAGGATCCGGCACGCCCATTGAGCGGCGACCAGATGACGGCGGCCATCCACCTTCTCGAGAACCCACGGCAGGCCAGCGCGCTCATCGGACCGGCCGGCACCGGAAAGACGACCACCATGCGCGCCGTCGCCGACGCATGGCGGTCGAACGGCGGACAGGTCATCGGCCTCGCCCTGTCCGCAAGGGCCAGGGACGAACTCGCCGACAGCATCGGCAACGCGTGCACCATAGCCCACCTCCTCGCCAACAACAACAATGACGCCATCGCACGGGGCAACGCCATACGCCGATCCCTCGCATGCCGGCTCGCCGCAGCGGCGACACCCCACGAACGCGACCGCATACGACGGGGCATCACCTCATTCGACATGCAGGACCAGACGGCACGCATCCACGCCGGCGACCTCGTCATCGTGGACGAGGCCGGCATGGTGGGCACCAGGAACCTCGAACAGGTCAGCCGGCTCGTGGAACAGGCCGGAGCGCGGCTGCTGCTCGTCGGCGACCCCAAACAGCTGTCAGCCCCGGACGGGCCCGGAGGAATCCTCGCCTGGGCGGACCGGGAAGGCAGAGGCGTCATGCTCACCAGCATATGGAGATTCCGCCACGACCCGGAACTGTGGAGGAACGACCCGAAAGGCGACGCATGCCGATGGGAGAGCGAGGCTCAGGCCACACTCCGATTACGCGAAGGCGGCGACCGCGCCGAACCGGGCAGCATCGCCGCATGCAACCGCCTCATCGGGGAATACGCCGACCACCACCGCATCCACTGGGGCGAGGACGACGAATGCGAACAGGAGGCCTACCTGGACACCATACGATGGCAGAAACAAGGCAAGACCACGCTGCTGATCGCCGGAACCAACGAGCAGGTGCGCGACCTGAACCGACGCACCATCCTCGAACGCCGCGCGCAAGGCCTCTCCGACGGCGACCCCGACAGGCTCGCCACCCTTTCCGACGGGCTCGCCGTAGGCAGGGGAGACCAGATCGTGGCCCGCATGCCCGACTCCACGATCAAAGGACCCGACGGGCGGAAAATCGAGAACGGCCGCAACTACACCATCGAAAGCGTGGAAAGACGGACGCTCACCTGCATCGACACGGACGGAGGACGATGGACGATCCCACGCGAATGGGCGAACCAGCATTGCGAGGCCGGCTACGCCGCCACCATCCACCGCGCCCAGGGCATGACGGTCGACAGGTGCGCCGTCGTCGTATCCAGCACGGCGCGCACGATGTGCGAACTCCTCTACGTGGCGCTCACCCGAGGAAGGGAGGAGAACCATGCATACTGGGCATGCAAGAGCCTCGAGGAACGCCGCACCGACCATGACCTGTACGGCACGGACACCGACCCGGCGAAGCTGGCGCGCACACGCATGCTCACCGCGCTCACCGCGCACGCGGACACCAGGACCGCGACCGAGACGATGCGCGACGAACGGGAGGAGCGGCACAGCCTGCCCCGGCTCATCCGCGAACGCCAATACCTCGGGGGATACATAGCCCAGGACCATCTCCTCGCCAGCCTCCGCCGACACCACAACAACGGGGAGATGAGGATGATCCAAACCTCACCCAGCTTCGAATGGCTGCGCGCCACATGGTCCCGCGCCTACATGACCGACCCGAAACGCGCCCTCGCCATCCTCAGCCGGCCCATAAACCCCAGACGGCTCTCCGCCGGCCATCCCACCATGGAACAGGCCACACCCTACGCGCTCCGGACGGCCCGCAAGCATATGCCACGACCGGGAACACCGGACAAGGGCGAGACCATGATCCATGTCCACGCCGACCGGCTCGACCCCAGGGCGAAGGCCATGGGCGACCGGCTCGCACGGCTCGGCGTACCCCACGACATAGGCGAACCCGACGCCAAGGGAATGGTCGCCATTCGGTTCGACAAGACATACGCGCCCGCCGTGGACGCGCTCATCGGCACCTACATCGACAACAAGGCCATGAGCCAAACGGCCATACCCGACTGGAAGGAATTCGACCGGACCACGAAACATGAGAACGGTCGGCCCATCGGTACGCCACGCGTGCCAGCAGGCCGTGTGGACTACGCGGCCGTCATCGCGGGAAGGCTCAACAACGGAATGCTCGACCGGGTCAACGGCGTCATCCACGACCAGTGGACGGCAGGCGTCATACCACCGATCAGGTCCTCGACGCATCCGCACACCCTCGACCTGATACGTCAGAGCGACAGACTCATCGAACAGGAGGCGGAACGACTCACCGGACAGGCCCGCGCCTCCACGCAACCCTGGGCCACCCAGGCGCGGCAGGCGGCCGACATCCGAAACGATCCGACGCTGCTGCGCGACATCGCCGTCTACCGCGCCATGTGGGGGGTCACGGACAGGACGCAGCCCATAGGCCAACGGCCTCCGACCAGTTCCGGACGGCAGGAGCAGCACTGGTGCAACATCGACGCCAGGCTCACCGGACAGGGTGCGGGCGTGGCCAACCCGCCGAAACGAGCCAAGAATCGGCAGACCACGGCACCGCTGCGGGTGGATATGCAGAACCATCCCGCACCAGGACATGGGACACGGCCGGACACGATCCGGCAGGAAAGGAGAACGCAATGGAACATGCAGCAAGAACCCTCGCCGAACAGCTCGTACGATGGGCCGTCGGTCTGACGGACATGCTCGCCTCATGGGACACGTCGCTCCTCATAGCCCTCGCCATCACGCTCACCGTCCTGGCGGGGGTCACCGGCCGCGCCGTCACCGGCGGCGGGATCCTGCGTCAGACCCTGTGGGTCATGACGACGACGATCCTCACATTGTGCTCCATCGTCGTCGTCTGGGTCCTCGCCGCACGGTATCTGCCCATACCGGAGCTCACCGGCATGCTGCAACGATTCGCCGCCATTCAGTCCACGGGCATGGACTAGCCGCGGCGCACGCCCGCCCTGCCGGAGGGCTTCGCCGCGCGTCCTCGCAGCATGCGCGACTCGTCGGTGTCCTCGAGCTCCAATGCCGTGACCGTGAACGCCAGCACCGCCACCTCGGATTGCGACCACAGGCGCGGACGGCCGGCGAACCGCACGATCTGGCCTCCCGTCGCGCCCATCATCAGGTTATGGATCCTGCCGCTGGCGGGAATCAACGCCACAGGCGTCTCACGCCCCGACTCGACGGTGACGCAGCGCAGCACCCGTATGCGGGTCCCATCCTGCATGGTCGTGCTCCGCACGCCGGTCGGCAGGATGCGGGCCACGCCACGGCATTCGCCCAACGCGAGCCGGACGGGGGCGGCCGCCTCGCCGACCATATGCTGTCCCGGCACCATCATTCCCCCTTCCCATCGTCGGGGATGGTGGCTGAGGGGGTATCCTGCGGGAACACCTGTCCTATCTGATCGGCGTCCAGATCACTGGTGCAGGATACCACGGCCTTCGTCAACCCCTGCTGCGCGTCGGTCAGCGCGTCATACGCGGCTGACGTGTCATCCGCCGCGGCCCGAGCCGCCTGCACGGCACTCCCCATTCCGGCGCATCCCGACGGCATGGGGGAGGGGAGCCGGCCGACGGCGGCCTCCGTGTTCGGCAGCGTGGAACGCAGATCGGCGCGACGGTACCCCGCCGCCGCCCGCATGGCCTTTCCGTACCATGCCTCGGCGAGGGGACGCACCGTGTCCGCAGGCTCCTGACGGCCCACCGCCGCGAACACGTCCGAAGCGTCGCCCAATGACTGGTCCCCATGCCGGATCAGCAGCTGGCCCAACGTGTCGATGTTCCCGCCGGAGGGCGAGTTCAGCAGGGCGCGCACCTTGTCCGCGATGTCCTCGGTGTCCCCGTCGAACGCATCATCCGCTGTCCGGGAATCAGATGCCTTCGAATCAGACGAACCGTCATCGGCGTCCGTTCGCGCTTCCCCCTGCGTCGGAGAGGCGGAGGAGACGCCGGCGGTATCGTCGGACGGCGCGGATACCAGCGGGTGCAACGGGTTGAGCATGACCATGGCCAATACCGCCAGCACCGCCAGGGCGACGAGCGTCCCCGCCTGGGCCTTCGGGCCGGCCGACTCCCACCATCCCCGCAACGCGGCCAGAGGGCCGCGTCCCTTCCTGTTGCGTTCGTTCATCATCCATCATTCCTTCCTGCCGTTGGGCATAACCGAAAACCTGCCGTCACAGCGTCGGGTCGGAGCCGGGGAACCCCGATCCGTCATCGGGTGCGGGCACGCTCCAACCCGAAGAACCGGACTGCTGCTGGCCCGAGCCCGCACTCGGGCCGGAACCGTTCGACCCGGTCGACCCTGATTGCGGCGCGGGCTGTACGGGCTGCTGCTCTTGTTCCTGCGTCTGCGCCTGCTCCTGTTGGGCTTTTTCCTGTTGGGCCTTCTCCTGGGCGCGGCGGGATTGGACCGACACCGCGTCGGACAGGGCGTCGCGCGCCTTGTCCACGCGGGAGCGCATGGCGTCGAGGCGTTCCGCGCCCGAAGAGGCGTCGAGATGTCCCGCCTCGTCCACGATCGCGCGCAGCGCCGTGATCGAGGAACGGGTGTCATCGTCCTCCACCGTGGAGCCGAGCAGGCCGCGCGCCGACGTCACCGCGTCGGCCAAGGCGTCCGCCGCGTCCGCGTCGCGTTTCTCGGTCAGGGACTTCCTGGCGCGGACGGTCAGCCGTGTGGTGGCCGCCTCGGCCTCACCGGCCCGGGAGGCGAAGCCGCGCGCCGTGTCCGCGTCCATGGAGGACACATCCTGTCCGAGCAGGCTTTGGTTGGCCTTGCGCCGCGAGGACAGGTCATGCCACAGGCCGGGTTCGTGCAGTTCGGACGCGGAATGCGCGTCGAGGAACACGGACGCCTGATGGTCGGCCTTCCCGAGACCATCCGCCGCCGAGGCCGCGTCCGTGCGGGCCTGCGAAACGCCGGCGCCCGCCAATGCGAGGATGATGCACGCGACGGCGGCTATCACCACTGCGGCGGACACGATCCATGGCCATGTGCGCCGTCCCGACGGTTCCTGGACGACGTCCC
The DNA here is from genome assembly GCF_006408855.1 of Bifidobacterium sp. UTBIF-68. NCBI lineage: Bacteria > Bacillati > Actinomycetota > Actinomycetes > Bifidobacteriales > Bifidobacteriaceae > Bifidobacterium > Bifidobacterium sp. UTBIF-68. Next base: position 8,275 of record NZ_JFAN01000028.1, read on the forward strand.
GCCCGATCGGGTCGGCCACCAAGGCCAGCGCATCCTCCACGGCATCGGGGCCGGCGTCCGAAAGCTCCGGGAACGCGGAAGCCTCCTGCGGTCGGCCGGACGCCGGTTTCGCGGCGGGGCCCGGCGGCCTGACGCCGTCCAACAGTCCAGCCACCCAACTATCCCCATCCGCCCGCGCGGCAGCATCCCGCTGGGCGAACAGATCGTCGCCTCCCCACTCCACTATGCCTCCCTGATCGTGTCTCGGATCTCGGGGATGAGACGGGACAGGCGTTCGAGCGCATCCAACGCCTCGTCATGCGTCAGATGCTCCAGACTGTCAGCCATCCTGGTCTCCTTGGCCAGGTCGGCCGGACGATACGAATCCCTGTCCAGACGGGGGTCGCCGGCGTCAGCCATCAGCATGTCGGCCTGCCGTTGCAGGCCGCGTATGCGTTCGGCGGTATCCGGGGAGACCGGACGGTTCCGGTCCGCGAGCCGGCGGTCGCCTTCGGCCACCGCACGCTCCAACCGGTCCCGGGCCTGCAATTCGGCCTGACGGTAGTCATCCCACAGTCTGCTGAGCTTGGCGAGACTGGTGGAGGAGTCATTGGCGAGACGCGCCTCCTGGCTACGGCGGTCATCGCCGGCCGGCAGCCGGGAGATCTCGTCGTGCCTCCGGCGATACCCGTCAAGCGCCTCCTGGCTCTCCTCCAATCCCGAACGCAGCCCAAGCGGGGATGGCGCCTCATATGCCGCAGGCTGCGGCGGAGCACCATAGGCGAGCAGCACGCCTGCGACGAAATCCGGTCCCGCACCCCATGAACCGGGAACGGGATCCATGCCATGCCATCCGGCCTGACGGTCGAACCACGACTGGTATTCCATGAAACGGTCGTCACGCCGGCGGCGAGAGGCCGGATCGTCCATGTGATGACCATGCGTCTCCTGCTCGGCATGCTCGTCGGCGAGATACGATCTGACACGGTCCAAGGCGGACCTGATGTGCTGCATGAGCGCGGGCGCCTGCATGCCTCCCGACGGATCGCAGGCGATCGCGTCCGCGAAGCATTTCAGCGCATACACCTCCTGGACCACGGCGTCATGCCTGATCCAGCAGGACGGAAGGGTCTCCTCCCAATCGGGGAATACGCGGCACAGCCATTCGCCGTAACGTATCGTGTGCAGCATCGCCAGATCCACCAGACCGTCCGACGGGTCCGCCGTCCACGCCAGCGGACGCGCGGAGGCCATGGAATCGGCTTCGATACACGGCACATCGGACCACAGGCCCGGCCCGTATCCGGGTTCGCGGGGAGGGGCGCCCGCCGTCTCCCTCACGATCCGTTCGATCATGGACGCAAGGGCCGGCGAAGGGGACCGCCCGTTGTGGCGGGAACGGTACATGCCATCCAGCAGACCAGACAGGGCGCCGGCCGACAAGGCCGCAGGCGGCGGGGAAGAGGACTCCGGGGCCGCTGCAGGTTCGGAACCGCCGACATCCGACAGCATCGCATCCAAACCATCGACGTGCACATCATCGCCGTTCATCAGGCCTCCTTCCCCTCATGCCACCAGCTCCTGTCCATGAAATGCAACGAGCGTACGAGCACGGGCGGCATATGCAACGGCTGGACGATCATCCAGCCGCGCGGCAGCTGGGACAACTCGTACGGCATGACGCTCTCCTCGACCTGCGTCCGCTCCATGAACCCGCCCAACGGACCCTGGCCGGGATTCCATGTCGATTCCCTGCGCGTCGTCTCATGACGGCCTATCTGCACGCCCCACCATTCCAGGGATTCCCGGTCGGTGACGCCGCCGAGCATGATCCTGTTGCAGTTCGACCAGACCGTGGCCTCGGTCTCCGTGTCGTAGTCGCGTCTCATCTGGTTGCGGTCCTGCTCCACGATGAGCAGCTGGTAGCCGTTGCCGCCACCCTGGGTGACGGCGTTGCGCAACCCGCCCCACGTCTCGATGTTGCTCAGCTCGTCCAGTACGAACCGGGCGGGAGGTTCGATCTTGCGCAGGTTCGACCCGCTGCCCGTCGGTGCCGCGGACATGGCGAGATCCTGGCACGCCTCCTGGAACGTGTCCAGAAGCAGGGCGACGAACAGGCCGGCGTTCACACCGCCGCCGGCCTGCGACTTGGGGCGGGACAGCGCATACACCGTGCATCCGTCCCTCACCATGCGCTCCGGGTCGATGAGACGCGGATCACGGGGAGGAAGATCCATCGTCGCCCGCACCTTCGGATCGGCGAGGATGGCGAAGGCGTTCCTCACGCCGAACCATTCCGAGGAACGCTGCCGCGAATCCATGGTCTCCAACGCGCGGAGCGTGTCCGCCCACTGCAGCATGTCCCGGTCCGACGTATGCTCGCGGATCAGACGTGCGGCCTCCATGGCGCGTTTCGGACTCGTGGACCATTCGAAGCAACGGGACACCGGCAGGTTCGATATCGCCGCCGCATACAGAAGCGCCTGGATATAGCCGCCTGCGCTCACACCCCATTCTCGGTTATGGGAACCCTGACCGAGACCGCCTACGCCAAGCAGCGTCTGCGCGCGACGCATCGCCGTGGTCGGATCATCGCAACCCTGCAACGGAGTCCACCTCATGTCATGCATGGTCAACGCATCCGACGACCCCAGCCCTTCCGGGTCGAACACGAACGTGCGCCCACGCGCGGGAAACGACGCCTCATCGTCGGACACAGGAGCGGAGGAGAAGCGCCCATCCACCCATGCGCGCGAATCCCGCAGCCGTCTCGTGGCGGACACCACGTCACTCCTGGTGGACGTCACCAGACAGAACCCCGGAGCCTCCACGACCGCGGGAATCACCACGGACACCGTCTTGCCGCTTCGCGCCGGGCCGAGCAGATACACGTGCAATTCGTCGGACAGCCACACCTGGATACGATGGCTGTACCCCACAAGCATCGCAGCCTGCCATGGCTGCGGCCACGACGGGCGGAGGCCCGCGCGCGCGTCGGCGAGCATGCCGGGCAGCACGCTCGGGACCACGGACCGCATGACCGCCCTCGGCCCCAACGATTCGGCCACCTGACGACGTGTCGCCATGCCCGGACGCGACGCGATCCTATCGACCAGACGCTCCGGCGAATCGCGATAGGCATCCCAGAATACCCACACGGCCATGCCCGCCATGAACGCAAGAAGCACCAGCGGGAAGGACAACAGGAACGACGCCAGAAGCCCGCCGCCACTGGCGAGGAACACCACCAGCATGACCGCCGCACCGGCGGCGACGACACCGACCCCGAGCCGCCGAGCCAGCAGCGAACCCTCCCGCGACAATGCGGACAGAAGACCGGTATGCTCCACAATCCACGAGCCTGACGGGGAATCCTCCCAACGGCGCCACCCCTCCATCACACGGCGACGGGAATCGGACCGCAGCTCCTCGCCGCCATACGCATCATCATCCCCCTCGGGACGAAGACGGTCATACCAATCTCGATCGGATGCTCCAACCATCACGGCACCTCCAACAACCGGAAAACGACAAAGACGACGACAAGGAAGACCGGTCAACCCGCGGAACGCAGTCCGCTCGTATCCAACAGGCGGTCGAGCGTCGGGCCTGCGAGACCACGTATGAGACGCGGATGCTCGGCGCCGATACGCCAGATCGCCTGCCCCTGGGCGAGGACCGGGATCAACGTCGACTCGTCCTCGCTCAACGTGGGTATCAGCTCATGCAGCAGATCCACGTTCGTGCCGCCCTGACGGAAAATGATCTTCGTCTGTGTCTGGTTCAGGATCTCCTCGACACGGCCACGCAACGCGGACCCCTCGCCGAACACCCTCGTCATATCGTTCATGCCATGCACGATCAGCCAGGTGGCGCACCCCCAATGCCCGGCTGACCGCTGCCTGGTCTGCAACGAATCGACCAGACGCTCGTTCGACAACAGCCACCACGCCTCCTCACCGACCACGATTCGCCGCAGGCCGTCACGCCCCTGAAGAAGACGGTCTATCCACGAGCTCACCGCCGCCGTATACACGCGGCGCAGCTTCTCGTCGTTCAACGCGGGGGAACTCGTATCGAAGACGATCATCGGGCTCGAAGGATCCAGCGTGACCGTGGACTCCCTGTCGAACAACCCCGACAGGGTGCCTCCACGGACCATCGGGGCGAACACGCGCGCGGCCGCGGCGGCGGACAATCTGGCCAGATCAGGGTCATGCTCGAAACCGGTGATCGACGGAGACTCCCGGTCCACCCAATCCTGATCGGTGAGACGGTCCACCGCAGCCTCCAACGTCATGGGGCCGGTGCCGAACGACGTGACCACACGGTCGACGACAGCCTGCATCGCGGTATCCAAAGGAAACGGCTTGCCCGGGTCGCGCAGCGCCTCGGCAAGACTCAGGAACGCGGCCTTCCGTCCCGAAACGACCTCCTGCCGCCAGAGGTCGTCCATGCCCTCCGCCGGACGGTCGGGCAGGGCGAAGGGATTCAGATAACGGCCGCCACCGGGGGAGACCACCTGACCGCCGACGAACCCGGCAACCCGGCCCCACTCGCCATTTCGGTCGGACTGGACTATGACGTGACGACCCCATTCGATCTCACGGATCGCGAGTATCTTCACCAGATACGATTTTCCATTGCCTCGCAAACCGCATACGAACACATCCGGACTCGTGGTCATATGCCGTCCCGCCACACCATAGGCGTCATACGTGGCCCAGCAGTCGAACCGGAACAACTCATGCGTGAGCACATCCACGCCGATCACCGGACCGTCGATCATCGGGGACCCCGATCCGGCAGTCATCGTGGTAAGCACACCGGCCCGGCCCGTGCTCGTCTGATGCCATGCGGTCACCGGACGGATGCTGAACTCACGGGTCAGCATATCGATGGGCGACGCGGACGCGACAGGAAGACGACCCTCCTCGTCCGCGGCGACATCGCGACGCCGACGACGCTCACGATCCGCCACATCGCGCAGCACGGCAGAAGCTGCCGCGCGCGCATCACCCACGGCCCTCCCGTCCGCGCGGGAGAAACGGTGCGCCGGCAACGGTCCTGCCGCAGCCCTGCCGAACAACAGATCACGTTCGAACCACATGGCCTCACGCAGATTCAACCCCGTCGGGACCGGCATCAAAGCCAGCGCCATCAGAGACCGCCGCCGCGCCGAGCCAAGCCTGTGCGCGCCGGACAATCCGGAACCGATCGAATAACCCATTGGCCTTCACCACCAGAAACAAAGACAAGGCCGCCACCCCGAAGCGACGGAAAGAATCAGATGGAATAGCCGGACGACCCCAGCATCAGCCCCAAGGCCACAATCAGTCCGAAGCACAGCAACGCCAGAAGAAGATTCCCCCAGAACGCCTTCAACCGCTGCGAATGACTGCGCGACAGAATGCTCTCACGGAACCGACGTCCCAGATAGCTGCTGCCATCCTTGGCGAACAGGAACCAGAACGCACGGTACAGGAACGTCGCCGCGCCGGCGGCGAGCAGTACAACCAGCAGGGGAGGCAGAAGCGATGACATGAAGGACCCCACGATCATCCGCCCCGGATTGATCGGAATACGTGGAACGGCGGGGGCGGATTCATATCGCCTGATCCAACCCAGCCACCATGATCCCGACCGATATCGGATGCGGATGCAAGTACACTGTACATATCTATGTATCGAACAGGAAGGAGACGGGCATGGCGAACACACCCACCACGACCATGCGCCTCGACCCCGAATTGAAGGACGAGGCCATGCGGATACTCGAACCGTTGGGGTTGAGCATGACCGGAGCCGTCACCATATTCCTCAAAGCAGTCATACGAGAGAACGGACTGCCGTTCGAGGTGAAAATGGGAAGAGAGGAAGCAGAGAGATGAACCGTCATCAGATAGTCGAAACAATCGGAGCGGAATATCATCGCGCGAACATAGAAGAAGACGAATGGAGTTACGCCAAAGACGCAGGCACTCTTGGTCGTCTTACGGAGCTACTAGGGGGGGGTGAACGTCCTGCGCATTTCAAACTAGATCGACGCTTCACGGATCAGGATGACACAGGTTCATATGCAGTATTGGTTGAAACAAAGCAACATTTCACTGACGGGGACGAAAAACAACTTGCCTCTTATGTCGAAGAGGAATATGCACTGCATCGTGGAGTGAAAATCGTAGCTATCCTTGCTGACACAAACGACGATCGCATCAAGGTATGGAAATCGGAAGTCGATGACGAACATCTTCTCCGCAATGAAACAGTCCTTGACGATATGGCTCACTATAAGAGATTGTTTTCCACCGACCGACAGAATGATCGCGAAGCCGTCATGCGTAATACCTATGCACTGAACGAGTTGTTGCATCGCAAGGATATTGATGAACGGAATCGAAGCCAATTTGTGGGAACCTGTCTTTTGTATGTTAAGGATGAGGTTCAGAAACGTTGTCATGGGGGACGGGTCAACGAATCAATGAAACAGCGTCTACAGAACCGCTGGCGCGAGTTCTCCCCGACGCAAATTCGCAATGGAATAGGCGAGGTGCTTGAGGACCTGCTTGATGGGAGCAGAAACAAAGAGACCAAAATCCGTCTGCTTAAAAGAGACGTACTGGAAGACCAGAAAGTACGCTCCCTGAATTGCAATGACTGGGTGGAGATTCTTGGCAGCATCCTTATGAATATCTACCGTTTTATCGACGCGGATTCATCCGAGGGACAGGACATCCTCAATCTGTTCTTCATCACTTTCAACAAATACGTCGGCAAAGCTGATAAAAACCAAGCATTTACCCCGGATCATATTGCTGATTTCATGACCAGACTATGTGAGGTCACCTTCAAAGACAAAGTGCTTGATGAATGCTGCGGTTCCGGGTCGTTCCTTGTGCAGGCTATGGTTCACGAACTTGCGGCCGCACGTCGCGGGCATACCGATCATGAATTCAAAGAACTGGCCGACACCATCAAGCAAAAGCATATTTTCGGAATCGAAAACGAAGAAAAGGCATACGGACTTTCAACCACCAACATGCTTATCCATGGAGATGGGAACAGCAATGTCGAATTCGGATCATGCTTTGACAAGAAGGAATTCATCGAAAACGCGAAACCCACCGTAATCCTTATGAATCCGCCTTATAACGCCAAACCTCGAAGCATACCTGATCGGTACAAAAGAGACTGGACCAACGCCGAGAAAGAGGGGAAATCAGACCCGACAAAAGGCATGGTATTCGTGAAATACCTGTCCGACATCGCGAAGGAACAGGACTGGGATGGCGTAAAACTCGCGGTACTGCTCCCCATGGGAGCCGCTATCGGTAGTAAAGAACGATTGACGGACATGAAAGAGTCATTGTTGGCCGATAACACTCTGGAAGCAGTATTCTCACTTCCAGCGGACGTATTCTATCCGGGTGCATCAATCACTGCGGTATGCATGTTGTTCACCCTCAATAAACCTCACTATGGGGATGACGGTTGCACTCCGAATCGAAAGACGTTCTTCGGTTACTGCAAGGACGACGGGTTCATCAAGCGCAAGAATCTTGGACGTGTGGAACTATTTGACAAGGATGGTCATAGTCTTTGGAAACAGACCGAGAGAAAATGGTTGGATTTGTACCGAAACAAAACAATAGAAGCCGGTTACAGTGCCATGCATGCGGTTACAGGGCATGATGAATGGCTGGCGGAAGCTTATATGGAAACCGATTATTCCAAACTACGTCCTGCCGATTTTCAGCGCTCCATGAATGATTACATGTCGTATCTCATCAAAGAGAATCCGGTGTCGCAGGATACCTCGTCGATGGATATGACTGGTTGGAAGCCGTTTCGCATCGACTCCCTATTCACTTTGGAAAACGGCAAGAACAAAAGTGCCGCCGACTTGGAGGAAGGTGATGAAACCGTATACGTCGGGGCTAAAAAAGATGGAAACGGCATCATGAAGCATGTTCGGTCAGTACCGAATTTGGAAAGCCAAGGGAACTGCATCGTCTTTATCTGCAACGGTGAAGGATCTGTCGGATATGCGAACTATATGGATCGAAGCTTTATAGGTACAAGCGACATCGTAGCAGGCTATAACCCTCATTTAACCGCGTTATCAGGGCTTTTTATCGCTACCGTCTTTGGGCTTGAACGTCCTCGTTACTCTTGGGGAAGGAAGCTGAAGCAGACTCTTGCCTCCACCATTATCAGATTGCCCGCTACGCAAAATGGCGAACCTGATTGGAAACGGATGGAAGAGTATATGCGTTCGATGAATTACGGGGATCGTATCCAGTGATGCCGTATGAATGAGGTCAGGCTCTCTTCGAGGAAGAGAGCCTGACCTCATTCATGTCAAAGCTGGTTTAACAGAGCCATGAAATATGCCTGGACCGTATGCGTACCAGACCAGAGAGGGGGGAGGGATGCGGAGAAGAGCCATCAAAAGGCGCATCAATACGGTGCGCAGGATTGCTGGACGGTAATCCATCTGCAAGGGGTGGATATAGAGAAGCTAAGACAGGAATCTCCATCGACAAGGTAATGGTTCGGCCTTTCCTCGATCACCAGTCATCAGGGGAAAAGCTGGGATACCATGAAACGGCTGGTTCGATCGGCAATGGGGATTTAGTAAGACAGAGGAGCAATCATGTCAGAGATTGTCCCTGTCTTATGTCGAAGCAGGTTTAACAGAGCCAAAGAATAGGGTTCTGTTGGACCGGAACCAGGGGAAGGAGAATGGGAATGATGTCGGAGAGCCTGCGTATGTGCCGTTTCGAGCGGGACGGCATGCCGGAGATGGGGGAGTACGTCCGATTGGATGATGGTACGGGAATATGCCGTGTGCCGGATCTGAACGATGAAGGCGAGACGATCGTCGTCTCCTACCCGGACGGGACCATGCCCGAGGGGATCAGCGACCTCGAATTGTTCGATGTCCCGTGCTCCATCGACTATGATCCGACCGTCAAGCCGGGCGATCTCGTTCCACCCGAAGTCAGGGAGCGTATGTCGAGGACGAATCTGATCCTCGAGGAGTATGGGGCCGGTGTGCTTGATGAACGGGAGGCGGGCGAGGCGCTTTTCGACCATCTGTTCGGGGAGGGGCGACGCCATGAAGGACATTGACGCCGACGGCATCACGGAGTGTCGTGTCCTGTTTTCCTGTTGATCAGGTCGAGGGTGATGCGTTCCAGTTCGGACATGTCGCGGCTGTCGTAGTTGGCGACATCCCAGGCGACCTGCAGGTCGAGCCAGTATTCGGGGGTGGTGCCCAGCACCTTGGCGAGCTTGAACGCGGCCTGCGTGCTGATCCGCTTGTTCCCATGGATGATGTCGGACACGTACACCTGCGGCACCTTCATGGCCTTCGCTAGCCGGTACATGCTGATGCCGAACGGTTCGAGCCAGTCGTGAAGGAGCACGTCGCCGGGACGGCGCGCGGGCTGGACGTCCATTGGGGTTCCTCCTTTGTCTGCCGATATGGTGGCTGTACGGGATGATACCAAGCCGTGATGCGCGGCGTGAAACGGGACGCCCCGTCGACCTGCCCCCAATAGGGACGGCAGGTCGACGGGGCGGGATCCGCGGAGGTGACGGGTGGCGTCAGTCGTCCAGCCGCCATCCGTCCGTGTGCTTGGCGGTGCGGACGCGCGTGAGCACGCATCCGGCGCCGGCCAGGGTGAGGATCGCGGTCAGGGTGAGGACTGTGGCAGTGTCCGTGCCGGTCGTGGCGAGCGGGTCGGCGCCGAACAGCCGGTCGGCCTTGGCTTGCTTGGCGGCCGCGTCCTGCTTCGCCTGGTCGGCCGCTTGGTCGGCCTGATCCTTCTTGGCTTCGGCGTCCTGCTTGGCCTTGTCCGCATCCGCCTGGGCCTTCAGAGCGGCGGCGAGCTCCTTGTCGGCCTGCTCCTTGTCCGCCTTGGCAGACTCGTATGCGGCCTTCGCGGTCCCGTACGCCTTGTCGGCCTTGGTTTTCGCCGTGTTGGCGGCTTCCAGACGGGTCTTCGCGGCCTGATATGCCGTCTGCTTGGCCGTGAGACGGTTCTGCGCGTCCTCGTACCAGGCGATGGCGTCCTCCGCCTTCGTCTTGTCCGACTTGGCCTTGTCGTACGCGGCCTTGGCCGAATCGTAACGCTTCTGCGCCTCGTCGGCCCTGGCCTGCGCCTCGTCGACCTTCTCCTGCGCTTCGGCCGCCGTCTTGTCGGAGCCGGCCTTCGCGTCGAGAGCCTGCTGCCTGTCGGCTTCGGCCTTCGCCTTCGCGGACTTTGCGGCGTCAAGGTCCTTCAGGGCTTGGGTCTTGTCCAGTTTCGCCTGGTCGATGGCGGCCAACGCCTGGGTCTTGTCCTGCTTCGCCTGGTCGGCCTGGGCGGCGGCCTTGTCCACGTCGGCCTGCGCGGCCTGGACGGCCTTGTCGGCTGCTTCCACACGCTGCTGCGCCGACGCCTGCGCCTTCACCGCCGTCTCCACGGCCGACTGCTTGGCTGCGGTGTCCTGCTTGGCCGTCTGCCACGCCTTGGTCTTCGCGTCCTGGTCCTTGCGGGCCTGCTCCAACGCGTGCGCCTTGTCGCCCTGGGCCTTGACGGCCTCGTCGTACGCGGCCTGCGCCTCCCTGGCCGCCTGAGCCGCCCGGTCGGCCTTCGCCTTGGCTTCCTGGGCTTCCTTGGCGGCCTTGTCGGCGGCGGTCTTGGCGGCGGCCAGCTTGTCGGCGGCCTCCTGCGCGGTCTTGGCGGCGGTCTGGCTCTTCGCCAACGCGTCCTGATAGACGGAGCCCGCATTCTCCAAACCGGTCTTCCAGTCGGTCAGATCCTTGAGATACGCGTCCACGTCGAGGATGCGTCCCTGATCGAGACGGACGGACGACCAGAGGCCGCCATTGCCGTGGAATTCAAGCGCGTGCACGGTGCTGCCGAAGCCGAGGTTGCCGTTCTGGCTGAAGCCGAAGCCGGCGGTGGTCCAGTCCTTGCCGACGATGTTCGTGTAATGGCCGGTCTGGCATGAGACGCTGCCGTTGCCCCAGTCGGTGGGGTTAGGGCATCCCGACGGGTCGTCGAGCGTCCACTTTCCGGCCTGGTACGCGTCGTAGTTCTCCTTCTCCTTCACATACCAGCCGTCGAACGGGTCCTGATAGCCCCAGGCCAGGTTCTCCGAAGTGTTGAACTGGAGCGGGTGCTCGAAGTTCTGGGACGCGTAGTCGGCGTCGGCCATGCCGATCGCCATGAGCGTGTCAGACACCTGCACGGGCGGCAGCCCCTCCTTGGCGCGCAGCTCGTTGACCTGCTTGATGAACCCGAGCGCCTTGATCATGTTGTCCACTGTGGTCGCGTCACCCTCCGCACCGTTATGCACATACTCCAAGTACTTGGTGACGGTCGGGTCGGTGAGCACCTTGACTGCGTCCGTCGCGTTCTTGTCGCCGAAGTAGGCGACCGCGCCCTGCTGGAGTTTCGCCTGCGCGCCGTCCGCGATCTGCTTCTTCGACTCAGCATCCTGCTTCGCCTGGTCGGCCGCCTGCTGCTTGGCCTGCGCGTCCTCGGAGTACGCGTTCACGGTGTCGGCCGCGGTCTTGGAGGCGGATTCCGCCTTCGCCTGCGCCTCCTTCGCATCCTGTTCGGCCTGTTGGGCGGCCTTCAGCTGGGCGAGCAGATCCGACAGGCCGCCGTCATCCTTCGACAGTTGGTCGACCTTGGCGTCCGCCTTCTCCTTCGCCGCCTTCGCCGCCGCTTCCGCCTGCTTGGCCTTGTCCAGAGCGGCCTGCGCCGTCTTCACCTGCTCGTCGGCATGCGTCTTGTCGCCCTTGGCCGCGGCCTGCTCCGTTTTGGCCTTGTCGAGGTCCGTCTGGGCCTGCTTGCGTGCCTGTTCGGCCTGCTTCAGCGTCTCGTCGGCCTTGTCCGCCTTCGCCTGGGCGTCGGTGATGGTCTTGTCCGCGTTGTCGGCCTTCGACTGGGCGGCGTCCTGGTCCTTCACGGCCTGGTCGACCGTCTGCTGCGCCTTGTCCACGACCGCCTGATGCTGGGCGGACTCCTGCTTCGCCTTGTCCAGTTCGGATTGGGCCTGCGTCTTGTCCGATTCGGCGGCCTTCTGGTCGGCCTGCGCCTGCTTCATGGCCTCCTGGGACTGGTCTATCGCCTGCTGCGCCTGGGTGACGGCCTGCTGCGCCTGCTCGATCTTCTCGGGCGCGTCCTGCACATCCTTCGCGGCCTGATCACGTTCGACACTGGCCTGGTCGGCCGCCTGCTGCGCGTTCGTCTGCTCCTGCGCTGCCTGCTGCTGGGAGGACGCGGCCGCATCCAGGTTCTGCTTGGCCGTATCCAATGCGCCGGCGGCCGCATCGGCCTTCGCCTGCGCCTCGGTCACACCGGTCGGCGCGGCCTGAGCCGCCTGAGTGGCGCTCTCCTGCGCCGCCTGAACGGCCTCCTGCGCCTGGCTGACCGCCTGCACTGCCGCATCGCTCTGCGTGGTCGCGGTCTCGTCGGCCATCGCCACGGCCGGAGCCGCCAACGACGCCGCCACCGTCACCGCGGCCACACCCGCCTTCATGAATTTGTTCGCCATGATCCCATCCTTTCTCTGTCGGATCCTCCGGCCGCCTTCGGGACGGCGCGGATAAGGGGGAGTGATGTTCCTCGTCCCGCCAACAATACTAATACAATGCATTACTAATACAAAATATAAGTATTGTTTCTCGTGTCGCAAGCGACATGTCGTCCACGACACGACGCCGCCGATATCGGCCTGCGGTTTCATGCTAGACACGGTTCCCGGGCAGGGTAAATTTTTTGGCTCTGTTAAACCAGAATTGACATACTTATGAATATGGCTGATGGTTCTGCCCGACAAAAGGCAAGACCCGTCAGCCATATCCTTACTTGATTAGCCTGCCGACCATTGAGTCCAAGGTTGCTTCGTCTTCTTGGGTGGGTTTATCGCCATGCTTGAAGCGTTTTGCCATTGAAGCCATAAACATCATGGTCTCATTGTGCTCATCGAAACCGGGGATATTGAGGTAGTCTGTAACACTTGTTCCTAGGCTCAATGCCGAGGAGTATGCGTTGATTGCATCAGAGACCATGCTGGCATTCAAGAAGGCGGTCAGATAGGCAGCCTCGTCTTCGGATTCTACCGGAACGAAGTAGACCTTATGGTCAGGTATCACCATCTTCGTTCCTCCACAGAATTCACTGGAGTCTACGTATGCCGCGACGAAACCACCGCCGGACATTTCCTTCCAGACGACCTTGTATGGCGAGAAAGTGTATTCGCCTGTTGACCAGATGGACCAGAACGGTTTGCCCTGCTGGAAGCGTCGGTAACTGGACCGCTGTTCGAGAATGGCTCGGAATTGACTGAGGAACTTGAACATACGCGGACGGCTCGTCGGCAGACTCTCGTCGCCGAACATTCCCCGTTGCGGAACGATTACGCATTGACCCGCTTGTGGAGTGGCGACGAACCTATGCACGTCACGGCCTCTGAGCAACGGGAATACATCGTCTTTTTCCACGACGGCACTCGTTGCTGTAACATCGCGTCGACGACCGTTGCGAGGATCGTTCGCAATACGAACCATTTTCTTGTCCGATGCCTGCTGTGCGGTCACGAAGAAGATACCGTTGACGTCGGTGGTCACTCCCTTTCGGGCGCGATAGACGGATTCTCCGGAAGCGTTGAATAAATCCGGCCATGCCTTCACCTCTTCTTCGGTTCCCACCAGCCAGGGACCGGCATCGGTTCCGGGTACGGGCATCGCCTGAAGATCGTCATAAGAGTCAAGGCTCGGCGCAGCTCCTCTCTTCGGGCTGGTGAAGCGTCGGTATTTGACCGGGTAGTTCGTTGCCTTGCCATTGCGTCGGATCAGCAGCAGGGTGGGCCAGTTCGCCACGCCCTCGAATGGCCGGAGGGCGGCATAATCTTCCACCGTTTCCACCGTCATAGGTTCATCAATGTTATCGAGACGGAGCTTCCAACGTCGGAATCCTTGGCTGGATTCGTTCTTGAATACCGTTCCGGTGATGAGGAATGCCAAGCTTCCCGACTTTCTCACAAAACGTTCCAAAGCGTGGTATGTCACAACGGTCGAGATGTCCGATTGGATGCCGCCAACCCATACGTCCTCGCTGAAGATGTCCATACGATCACAGATAGGCTTGATGAATTCCGCGTAAGGACGGGGAAGGTTGCTCCATTTGACCCATGGTGGATTTCCTACGACCAAGTCGATGTCCTTGACGCAACCGGCTTCGATTCGGTCAAACAGAATCAGGCACCAAATACCGTTCCAATGATTGCGATGAAGGTCTATCAGGTCTTCAATGGTCTGCTCGAATACCGTTGCAGAGGAAGCCTCGAAACCACGTATTACGGGTGATAATGCCTTCAACGACGTTTCGATGTCAGGACGTTCCAGCCCCGCATCGATGCATACCCTAAGTTGATCCATAACGGGGAAGAAATCAGCGGATTCAGCCAAACATGCGGGGATGGAGAACGAGCGTTCCCCTTTTTCCGTCAGTATCGAATGAGTGAACACACCGTCAACTGGGTCGGCGGTGTTGATCGCATCCGCCAGAAATACCGGAAGCAATACCGGATCGGACGCGTCGAAACGTCCTGACAGAAAAACGACGATTGACGCTCTGGCGGTAAGCACAGCCAGAGGATTGAGGTCAAATCCGTACAGACCGTGCAGCAGTTCCCGTGCAGGCGCGGATTCCGAGGCGGTTTCTAACCGTCGGCGTAACCCTTCCAAAATGAATGTTCCACTGCCGCAAGTAGGGTCCAACAAAGACTGTGTCGGGGACCAACCCGCCGTATTCATAACGTGTGACGCCAGCCAGTCCGGCGTGTAATACTCTCCTAACGCATGTCGCATAGGTGCGGGGGTGAATCCCATATACAAGCCCTTGAACAAATCCCGCACTGATTCAGGGCTTTTCTGCGTGACATCGAAATCGATGGTTCGTAGTCGTTCGAGGAGGAGGCCAAGCGGCTCGTCCAGATTCTCCGTTACGTCGTCACCGAGATACCAAGAGAAAAAGTCCGTTCCGAGCATGTTTTCGATGCCGAACATTCTGAAATATTCACCGGTCTCAATACTTCTTAGGAATGTCCTCGGATCAGAGGAAGGGCTAAGGACCTCATCGGAGTGGGAGGCGAGGGCGTAAACTGCACAGGTTTTCGCCACAAGCGCGATATACGTACTCAGTGCGAAAACGTACGCTTGCGGGTTGATTCTGTAATCAATTCCGTGGCTGCGGCTCGCGTCCTCCAGATAACGGGACAATCTTTCCGTTTCCGTTCCGTCGACCTGACCGAAAAGGCGTGTCCATTCGGTGTAAATCAGTTTTGTCCTAGTCGGGGATTCTGCCGTCTGGGCGCTACGTATGGCTCGGAACAGCGCGGGGAGCAGGCGCCGACCGACTTCTGTATCCGGTCCGATGAACTGTTTGAGCAGCATCGGGCTGACCAACGGACGCCCACCGTCAGCAATCAACGTCAGCAGACGATTCAAACAAAGACTGTCAAACGGACGTGCCGGCTCCCAGATGAAACCATTGTCAGCAGGACGACCGAAGGTTATCGTCTCCCCATCCCATGCGACGAGTGAATACCTGCTTATCTGTCGTCCTTCTTCTTCGGAAAGCAAGACGACGTATTCTTCGGCTTGCTTTCGAGCATGTTTCAGCTGTGCATTATCCATCCCTTTGAACGAGCGTGGAGGCTCGTATTCTATAACTGTGGAGCCATGAACGGCGTCGATCCTTCTGCGCCCGGAATCGAAACTATGCTCGTAAGTGTACGAGTTCCAGAAGATTCCATGTTCAATGCAAAGCTTTTCAAGGATTGTTTCCGCATTGATCTTGAGTTGTTCTTCGTTTGCAGAGACCCGAGCCGCATCCAACAGTTTCCCGACGCTGTCCAACACGTCGGTCTCCGACAGTAAAACCTCGCTCATATCGCCTTTCCTGATTCGTCGTCCAGTGTCACGTCGAATGGCATCCCATTCTTCCTTACTACAGCTTTGAGGAATATGGTGACGGCACTGGTCATGCTCAAACCCAGTGGCTCCAATATCTTCATGGCCTCGTTCTTCAATTCGGGGTCGAGGCGCATGGTCGTGGTCGGTGTGTTCGCCATGCCCGTCTCCTTCCTGTTCGCTACATAGATATGTACAGTGTACTTGCATTCGTTATGCGGCCATGCCCCAGTAGTCCATGTACGGCGGGAACACGTGAGTCCAGTCGCGCGTCACGCCGGGGCAGGGCTGGGCGTCCACCTGACGGATGATGCTGTCGTTCCGGTCGTCGCGGAACGAGCGTCGCCACAGGAACCATGTCAGATACGATTGCAGGTGCTTCGTGCTCACGCCCTTGAATCCGGTGAGGAACCCGTCGAGGTTCGAGTGGAGCGCGTTGACCCGGTTGATGCGATGCGATTTCGCGTCCACCTGCTCGAACGCGGCCCCCAATACTTCCATCGCGCCCGGATAGGCGGCGGCCTCGTCGGCCATGACGAGCGCGCCCCTGCCGATGCATCCGGCGAGCGATTCGACGGCGCGCCGCTTGGAGATGACGCCGCGTCCGCTCAACATGGCGAACGCCGTGCCGGAATCGGCTACGCCGGTCATCACGCAGATCTGCTCCTTCGACAGCCCGCGCTTGCGCAGGGAGCCTCCACGATGACGGGCGGGACGCGGAAGCCGGAACTTGCCTTTCCTGTGGTTGCCCTTGAAGCTTTCGCGCAGATACGTCTCGTCCAACTGGACGGACACGCCCGATCCGGCCATAAACTTCGGAAGGAACCGTTCGAGGCACTTGAGCAATCTGCGGCGCATGAGCCACGCGGTGCGCAACGACACCTTGCAGCGAGAAGAGCATTCGCGCAACGGAAGGCAGTCCACGAAGCATTCGACGTACATCATCCACTTGGCGGCCGGCAGCTTCGACCGGCCGATCAGCGTATCCCTTGTCTGCGAGAACGTGCGCCGGCAATCCTTGCACATCCAACGCTGGGAGCCGTCCGGGTTATGGCCCTTCCTGACGAGGGAGACGGAACCGCAACGAGGACAGGCGAGTACATCGTTGTGCATGGTGATCGTGTCGTAGGCGTCCTCGTACAGGACTTCGCGCAGTTCACGCACCGCGTTCTCACGCTCGACAGGACCCATATCCTTGAGCTGTCTGCGTACCGCATCGGCAAGCCTCATCGCCATCACCTCCAATACTGTAGTCTCAGTGTAACTACAGTATTGGACTTTTAGGCGGCTATGTCAATTCTGGTTTAACAGAGCCAAATTTTTTCCCTCACCCATTGTGAGCCAGATCGACAACGTATGAAAAATGCCCAGAACACCGGTCCGAATGACAGGTGTGTGGGATCCTGCCGGTATGCCATGATACGGAGTCGTATGGTTTCCAAAGAGAAGAATCAGGAAAAATGACAGTGGATGAGGAATCAGAAAAAATGACAGTGGATCTGCTGCATTACGAGCTCGCGGGCAGGCTCGACCCGCTTGATGTAACGATTGATAAGAAAGATGTGGACAACCTGCGTCGGATCATCCACATGTGCAAGGCGCTGGCGGGACAGAACACGGAAGGCATATACGAACGCGACGGGATCGACGTGTCCCGTACGGCGCTCACCACATACTGGGAGACGCCGCGCACCGAGTTTCACAAGGACATGATGGCCGAGTTCAGCAAGGGCAAAAAGCCCGACATGGGGTCGAAACTGTTACTCATCCCATGGTCCCCGGCCGCGTTCGCATCGTTCAAGAGAAACAATAATAGTGTGAAAGGCCTCTTGCTTGAGCATGCCACACCGATAAAGGCCATGTGGGATCAGCTCGTCAAGCTCGACGAAGAAGCCGAAGACGATGGCGATTGGCATTCAGAGTCGGTCAGATACCTGACGAACGCGTACCGTCTCGTGGTGCTCACCTCCGATGAGGCCAAGGCCATCGACAAGTACGGCGAACGCGACAAGAACGATTGGCCGTCGGATTGCAAAACCAGCCCGTTCCGGCGGTACGAGGTTGCGAAGAAGAAGGCGGCTGCGGCTAAGGCCAAGGGTGTGAAGGATCCGCTTATCGAAACCCTCCTCGCCCTCGACCTGCACAGTTTCGAAGTACCGGCCCGTCGGGGAGATCAAACAGGCCCGGCCGGCGTATGACGGTTCATCGGGGCTGCCGGGGCCGTCTGGGGGTCCCATGCCGCCTACGTGGACGTTCGCCGGATAACATGATTGTCGGCAGGAATGCCGCCGACATGGCAAAAGAGGAGGGATGGACCCCGATTCGGGGACGTCTTGCCGACGTCCGACCGGTTCGTGTCCGTCCCTCCTCACCTGTTGTCATGCCTGATCGGTGTGATGATCGCCTGAATGGCGCGGAGCGCCATCACGGTCCGTTGACGGTAGCGATCCTCGGGCCTCGGGAGTGGCATCGGGGTCGGTGGAGTCGTGCTTGCTTGGACGCAGCAGCAGGACCGCTCCGACGAGACAGCCCATGCCCAGGAGCAGCAGGAGGGGCAGGAGCATCAGACCGGTGCTTGGCATGCGGCCGATCAGGGGCTTCTCCGGCAGGACGCCGGCGTCCACATGATCCTTGTCCATACGTCCCTTCGCCAGTTCGACCAGAGGGGTGCCCAGACCGTAATCACTGTCGGAGACCGACGCATCGGAGTCGTCGGAACTCTGATCCGTGCCCGGCTGGGCGTCGTCTGCGTCGGGCTTGGTGAAGTCGCTGCGGTCGACACGGCTGAAACGAATCCTGTATGTGCCCGGCTGCAATTGGTCGAACCTGTAGGAGCCGTCATCGTTCGTGACGGTCGTGTCGAGCTGGTTGCCGGCCTGGCTCTCGAGGATCACCGTCTGTCCTCCGATCCTGTCGGTCTCGGTGGAGCCGCGGACGCCGTTGCGGTCCGTGTCCCGCCAGTAGATGCCGGAGATGCTGCCTAGATCCGGGGACTGGGCGATGGGCGCCGCGGGGATGGAGCCGCCCACCTGGTCGCACGAGTCCTCGTTGCCGTTGGAGAACAGGTGCTCCATGTCAGGTTTCGTATAGTCGGAGCCGGTCCGGCAGGACGCGTTGCCCGTGATGTCATGGGATGATTCGTCCAGTCTCGCCGTGACGGGTGGCGTGGGCCGGGTTGTCTTCTCCTGTCTGGCGTGCGGCGTCCCCTGATAGGGGGTGTCCGTCGAGTCGAACCATGCCTGGTTCGAGATCTTCTGCGCGGATGCGGTGCGGGTGACGCGACCGGTCAGGTGGAGG
The DNA here is from genome assembly GCF_006408855.1 of Bifidobacterium sp. UTBIF-68. Taxonomy (NCBI): domain Bacteria; kingdom Bacillati; phylum Actinomycetota; class Actinomycetes; order Bifidobacteriales; family Bifidobacteriaceae; genus Bifidobacterium; species Bifidobacterium sp. UTBIF-68. The sequence goes on from NZ_JFAN01000028.1 coordinate 27,530, forward strand.
ATGATGTGTCCTCCTGGCGCGATCCCGTACGGGAGCGTGTACACGCGTTCCGTCATCCCGTCGGCGTCCCGTTGGGATTCCGGGGCGACAGGCACCTCGGTCGGGTCCACGCTGTTGCCCGGAGCCTCGAGGGGTGTGACATCGGAAGGCGTGGAATGCTTGACATTATCCTTCGTGCCCGTACCGAACTGGCCGAAATAGTTCGGCCCCCAAGCCCAGAGCCTTCCCCGGGTGTCGATCGCGAAGGAGTCGTTGGTGGACAGGAACGTCCGGTCCTTGATGATCTGGACGGGGGTGGAACGGTTCGTGGTGGTGCCGTCGCCGACGGCACCATAGCCGTTGAAGCCCCAGGACCAGAGTCCGCCTTGGGTGTCGATGGCCCTGGAGTCGCTGATAGACTTGTAGGTCCGGGTCGGGGTGATCTGGACGGGGGTGGAACGGTTCGTGGTGGAGCCGTCACCGAGATTACCATAGGTGTTCTCGCCCCATGCCCACAGGTGACCGGTGGAGTCGATTGCGAAGGCACTTCTACTATCCATGTGGATTTGGGTGAAGGTGCGGCTTGACGAGATCTGCACCATGTCGCTGAAATGCTCCCCTTCCATCTGCCCGTTGCCCAGAGTGCCGGAGATGGAGCGTCCCATTGTCCATACACGGCCGTCGGAGTCCAGAGCCATGCCGGTGACATTAGATGCGGAGATGTCCGTGAACGTGCGGCCGGGCATGACCTGTGCAGGCCGCCAGGGGGCGGGGTCGGTGCCTATATCATTTCCGTAGCCCCAGACCCATAGGTGTCCGTCGGTGTCGAGCGCCATGACGAACTCTCCGTCTTCCGAGACCTTTGTGTATGTCCGTTCCGGGGTGATCATGACCGGGGTCGGATGGGGGTTCTTGTCTTTGGTGCCGGTGCCAAGCTGGCCTCTGACATTCCAGCGCCAGGACCAGAGGTGTCCGTCGGAGTCGATGGCCTTGGTTGACGATGTCCATTTGAACGTGCGGCCGGGCATGATCTGCACGGGCTTGAGGCGGTCGGTCGTGGTTCCGTCGCCTAAATCACCAACGGAGTTCGTGCCCCAGGCCCACAGTCGGCCCTCCGTGTCGATGGCGTGGGCATAACCGAGTCCGGCGGCTATCTGCGTGTATCGCCTGTACTGGTCTTCGGTCTTGCTGACCGTTCCTGCCGTGGCCTTCACGTCCCTGACGGTGGTGGAGGAGCGGTCGGTGATCGTGGAGTCGGCGGGCAGGGTCGTGTTGCCTGCGTTCGTGACCTTCACGTCCCAGTTCACCGTGCATGCCGTGTCGTCGCAGTCGAGTCTCGACTGGGTCTTGTCGAGCGTGACCTTCGGATCGGGTTTCATGTAACCGAAATCGACGCCGGGCAGGTCCTGGCCGATCTCGAGTCCGATGTCGTCGGAACGGTCATGCGCCTGGCTTTTCACCTTGCCGAGCCAGGAGCTCGTGTTTGATACGGAGACATCCTTCCCGTAGTAGGTGGAAGCGGATTCGGGTATCGCGTCCCCGGTCGTGCCGCGTTTCACCTCGGTCATGTAGTGGCCTGCGCGCAGCAGGGTGAAGCCGTAGGATCCGTCATGTCCGGTCGTCGTGGTGTCCAGGGGTTTGTCTCCGATCGGGTTGCCTGATCCGTCGGCCTTCCACAGGGACACCTGCACGCCTTCGGCTCGCGGCTCGTCGGTGTCGATGGCCGTGTCCCCGTCCTGGTCCCACCAGATGGTGCCGGTGATGCTTGCGGCGACCACGGTGTTCCGGTCGGCCCAGGGCAGGTTGCCCATGGCGTGGCCGTTCGTGAACCGGGTGCGGCCGGGCCACATGTTGTATTGGTCGTCCTTGCGGTTGCCGTCGGGGCGGATGGTGATGGTGCCCGAGGCGGCGGCGGTCGTGGCCCCGCCTGTGGATTCGAACACGGAGGTCACGCGGATGGCGGTGATGGCCTTCCTCTCCTGATCGGACAGGAGGTCCCATGCCTTCCACTGGTAGGAGGAGGGGTCGTCGTCCCATGCGACGGTCGTGGAATAGGCGACCGTCGTGGAGGTGGAGTCGTCCTGGTCCAGGGCGACCGGGTCGAGCATGGACCATGTCCCATGGTAGGAGGAGTGTCCCCGGTCGTAGTCGTTCCAGCTGCCATCGATGCCGGTATGACCGGTGCCCTCGAGACGGGCGTCGTCGTTCGACGGGGCGTGGATGACGGTGACGGCCTGTCCGGAACGGCCGGCGCCTCGCGCGTAGAAGTTGAACGAATAATGCAGGGGGTCGCCTATCTCCGTCTTGCCGGGGTCCGCGGACAGGGATCCGCTTTCGCCCGACCGGGAGGACACTGAGAACAGGGCGGTCGCCGTGTTCGACTTCACGCTGTAGGAGGGGATGACACCGTTCCTGCCGGTGTCCGCGGTCAGTGTGGCGGCGGCGGTCACGGTGCCGGCCGCCTTGTTGCCGACCTTCGCGCGGAATGTGATCTGCGGCAGTTCGGCCGCTCCGAACATGTCCAGGGCGGGGACGAGCAGACCGGAGTCGGCGTTCCAGGTGAACGTCAGCGTACGGGCCTTTCCCGAGCCGTTGACGGTCAGAAGCCAGTTGCCGTCCGTGTCCTCGGGGTCGGTCAGGCCGACCGGATAGGGGATGGTGACGACGGGTTTCACCGACGTGCCGGAGAGCTGTATCTGGGACATCTTCGGGGTGAGCGTGTAGTCGGCGAAGTCTCCGGGCTGGATCTCGTCGGCCTTGCGTTCGTTGCCCTGGGAGTCGGTGACCTTGACCTCGTTGGTGATGGATGCGGCGGGGCGGGCGGGTGCGACGGCCCACACGTATTCGTCGTCGTATCCGTGCGATATGCCGCCGCCGGTGCTGCGGATCTCCGCGTCCAGACGGTCCTTCAGCTGGACGTTGCCGGAGGACGCCGTGGAGACGACGCGCAGCATGAAGTTCGCGATGATGGGTTCCGCTCCGTCCCCGTAGCGGACGCCCGAACCCTGGTTGAGGGTGACGCGGATGGCGCGTACGTCGGACTGCGAGTCGGACGGGATGCCGTCATGCCAGGCCGCGTCGGTGGTCGACCCGTTGTCCGTGTCGTATTCGCCGGGATCATGCTCGGTCCATCGCACCGTGTAGTCGCGCCCGTAGACGAGCTGCGTGGAGCCCTGCTGGACGGTGAAGCCTCCCTCCCAGCGCTGCTGGGACGGATCCCACTTGTCCTGCATCCATGGATGGTATCCGGCGACCATGTACCGCATGTTCTTGGCCAGGGCGCCCATCTCCACCTTCAGCTGGCTTCCAACGGCCACGGAGTCGCCCCGCGTCTTGCCGTCCTCATGCCAGATCCATTCCTCCCTGTCGGATCTGGAGAAATCAAGGTTCTCCGGGTCGAACAGCGTCTTGCCCGGCGTGGAAGGACGGTAGAGGCGCTTCCAGTAGATGTAGCCGTCGGGATCCTGCGGGCGTGACACGATGGCCCGGCTCCAATCGTTGTTCGCGTATGGGTAGCCCTTCATCGCGCCGGTGGACTGGTCGGGCGACTCGTCCCGCCCCTTGCCGCGGCCGGGCTCGTCGCCCACGCCCATGTTCTGCAATGCGTCGGGGCCGGAACCGGACGCGAAGGAGCCCGGGTCGGGGGTGACCTGGATGTCATAGTAGGCCATGGAGTTCTCCTTGACCCCGGACAGTGACGACGCCTGGAGCGTGTATGCGAGCCGATGGTCGCCCTTCAGTCCCGTGAGACGCAGATGCCCTCCGTTGGCGGTGATGGCCGCGCCGTCGAGCTTCCAGACGGTGCCTGCGGGGAACCGGGAGACGTCCACGTCGGCCGACCAGGATCCGCCGGTGGAGGCGCCATGGGTCGACGTGTACCCCGGATAGGTGAGTGGCTTGACCTTGAGGTCGAAATACCCGTCGAGCGTGCCGGACGCCGCCCAGGTGTTGCGGCGTTCCGTGGTGTCCTGCTTGTCGGGAAGGCCGCCGTTGTCCACGACCAGGTCGGCGGCGGGGGCCGAGACCACCGTGGTCTCATCGGCGGGGAACGTGACGGATTCGCCGCCGTCCATGCGGCTCACGGTGAGCTTGGGCTTCTGCCCGGTTTTGACGAGACCCCCCGTGTCCTTGGCGGTCAGGGTGATCCGCTGGTCCAACGTCTCGACCGCGCCTGCGGGCACCGTGTAGATGCATGAGCCGTCCGACTGCGGCTCCCCGGTGACCAGACGGCCGGACTGGCAGGTCAACACTCCCTGGGAGTCGGCAGCCTGCAGGTACGGCGCGTCCGTGAGGTTCCATGAGACCTTCAGGCGTCGTTTCGAGGCGGCGGTGACGGAAAGCCGCAGATCATACTCCACGGTGTCGCCGCTCGAGACTATCCCGTCGGTGGGTGAATCGTCGCCCGTGGCGAATCCGTTCCTCGAGTTGATGAACGTCTGCGCCGCTGTCCCGTGGCCGGTGCCGTCGGACACGCGTTTCAACGTGGCGGTGGCGTACATCGGTTTGGGTTCCGCGGCCGAAGCCGTGACGGGCCGGCTGCCGGCAGTGCCGGCCGCCAGTCCGAGGGCGAGCGTCGCTATGACGGACAGGGCCGAGACGGCCCGTGTCAAGCCTGTGTTCTTCATTATTGCTCCTCTTCCTCAATGCATGAGATGTTGACCGCGCACGGCACGTCTGACGCCGCCGGGGCGGATGTGCGAACATACGGCCTTGAAGGCGGCCGTCATGGAGGCGAGCCAGACCGCCATGATCCACACGATGATCCAGATGCCCGAATCATCCCCGGGCGCATCCTTCGGCTCCGGGGCCTGGACGGGCATCGACGCCCGTTCCCCGGTCACCAGAAGACGTTTGTTGTTGACGCCGTACGGGGTGCAGGTCAGCAGCGTGACCTGGTCGTGTCCCTTGACGATGGCGAAACGGGTGAAATCGCCCGGGTCGATGACCTCGATGCTCGTGACCTTGTAGGCGAGCGTCCGGCCGGCCACCTTGATATAGAAGACATCGCCTATCCTGCCCTGTCTCAGGCTGAGTCGGTCGAACATCAGCTGGTCGGCCAGGCCGGAATGGGCGCTGATGACACTGTGCGTCGAGTTGCCGCCGACCGGCAGGCTCGTACCGTACAGGTGGCCCGCGCCGGCCGCGAGCACTGATGACGAGGTGCCGTGCCGGACCGGAAGGTCGATTCCCAGCCTCGGATAGGAGATGGTCGCCATGATCCCGTCCGCAGGCGAGTCGAGCTGCGACTGGTAGGCGTCATCCTGTTCGCTGACGGATGACGGGCTTCCCGACCAGGGGTCCACGGCCTCGCCGAGGACCGTGGACCCGTCGGAGAAGAGCCGCCGGTTGTATTCGTGTGCCGAATCCAGTTCGCCACGCGTCTCCGATTCCCTCAACAGGCCCACCGCCTGCGAATGGGATTCGGAGACCGTCGAGGCGGCTCTTTGGTTGATGAGCATGAGGCAGAACGGCATGGTCGCCAGCAGGCAGGCCATCGTCAGAAGCAGCAGGCCGGCGACCAGCCTCCTATCGAACCGGGGTCCGGATGATGGATGATGTCTCATGCCCACCATCCGTCAGACGCGACGGCGGGACAGCAGCAGCCCGGCCCCCGTGGCGCACAGGCCGGCCCCGATGGCGAAGACCGCCATCCATGCGGCGCCGGTCTTGGGCATCTCGGCCAGGTTCCTGACGTTGACCACGGTCACGGTCTCCTGTCCGATTGTGGAGGTGGCCAGTTTGTTCGCGTCACCATTGAACTGGACGATCTGGTTCTTTCCATCCTTGGCGGCATCGATCTGGAGCGTGAAGGACGGGAGCAGGGCGGTGCCGAACGGGCTGGACTTCTCGGCGACCGTATAGGATCCCTGGAGCCCCTGTACGGTCACAAGGCCGGATGCGGGGGTGGTGATGGTCGGGGACCCCTGTTCTCCGGCCAGGGCGGGACGGTAGACGTTGGCCGACTGGTTGTCGGTCGCCTTGGACACCTGGACCAGGTTCAACGGGCTCGTCGCGCCGGCGGCGGTGATGTTGAAGGTCGCGTCGGCGAGCGGGGCGCCGGAGGAATCATGCTTGACGAGGAGGAAGCGTCCGGTGTACGTGTTCACGGTATTGCCGGGAACGGTCTCCAGATCGGTGCTTACATTGGGATTGTGGGAGTACTGGACGCTCACGCTGTTCGGATTGCCCTTCAGTCCCTGACCGGTGCTTATCAGCGCGTCCTTGTTGAGGATCGCGTTGTATTCCACGACGATCGCCGCGCCGACAGGGAACTTGTCCTTGTGCGCGATCAGGTCGCTCACGCCGGAGGCGTCAGGCGAGAACACGATCTCGAGCTGGTTGTCCGCAGTCGGACCGTTCACCTTGTACAGGGTCTTGTCGAGATCGGCGCCGCCGACCGTCACCTTGGTGACCGACGAATAGGTCAGGCCCTTGCCGAGGGTGTCGGAGAGCTTCAACTGGAACTTGCCATAGCCGGTCCAGTTGGGCACGGTCGTCTTCAGACGGTACGAGACGGTCGAGCCGATCGCGTTCTTCGAGGAGTCGGTCTCCTGTCCGCCGGTCAGGATCTTCTTGCTGACGGTGGTCGAGTTCGGCTTGTATTCCACGGTGCCGAGCTTCATCGTCGCGTCCCCGTTGCGCAAAGTGGTCTTCCCGTCGATGCCGGTGCCCACGAGCATCGGCAGGGAAGCCTTGCCCTTGGCGGTCGCGTCCACGATGAGCCAGATGCCGGGGCGCACGTTCGCGGTCATGGTCTGCGCGTTCGCACCCTTCGCCAATGCGACCGCGTCGGAGCCCGAGGCGAGCGAACCGTCCTTCGCCAGGGCGGTCAGGAGATTGCGCAGCTTGCCCGCATACGGGCTGGACGCGGAATCGAGGAGGTTCTTCGACACCCATTGCATCGGGTTGGACGCGTTGTATTCGGTCGCGTGGGCGATGCCGGCGGACGTCAGGGCCTTGTCGACCTGCGATGCGTGTCCGGCGTCGGACAGGTCGAATCCGGTGATGTCGGTGCCGTTCGTCGTGGCGGCGCTGTAGTTGGCGAGCGGCACGGCCTTCAGCGTCTTCGCGGAGATGTCCTCCGACGCGGTGACCGTCAACGGTTGGACCTTGGTCAGGGACGCGGACGGGATCTGGGTGTCTGCCGCCAGGGCTGGGACGGCCATGAGCGTCATGGCGGAGACCGCCGACGCGACGGCGGCCACAGCCTTGAAGAGTGCTTGTCTGGACATGGTTTTTTCTCCTCCTTGAGGGTTCCGCCGGATCGTCCGGACCCGACGGAACCCTCTGTTTTTGTGAAAGGGAATGGGATTGTTCAGGGGCCGCGCCCGGTCATGGAAGGGCGCGGCGCATGTGACGGGCCATCCCCGTGGATGGCCTTATGGGATTACTTGCCGGAGTGGGCGGGACGCTGCCCGTCCTTCGTCTTGGACCGTACGGTGAAGGCGAGGAGAGCGCCGCCTGCGCCGAGCAGGAGCACGCCGACCAGGATGGCGGGCAGGATGCCCGCACCGGTGATGGCGAGCCTGACGGATTCGCCGTTCCAGTCGTCGGTCCTGGATTCGACCTTGGTGTCCTCGCAGCGGGTCACGCCGTCGATGGTCACCTGCTTCGGACCGTCCGCCTCACCGTCGTCGCCCGCAGCGGGGGTGCCGAACGGGTCGTTGTCGGTGGCGGGGCATTCCACGAGCGGGATGCCGGTCACCTTGGCGCGGTCGGTGTGCGTGTCCTGGGTGAACCCGGTGAGCACGCCCTCCACGTCGACGCTCTGGCCGGGCTTGAGGACGAGCGTGTCCCAGCCCGCCGGATACTTCAGGCCGGTGACGGTGCCGTCGCCCACGATGGTGTGGTCCTCGAGCTTCAGGTCGGACGCCTTGTACCAGGCGCCGTGGCCGTCCTCGTCCTTGCTGGTGTTCGTGATCGTGAACACGATCACGTCACCGTCCTTCGCGCCCTTCAACGCGTCCTTGGACTGGTCGCGGTCGCCCTTCGGGAAGCCGCTGGCCTTGTCCCATTTCTCGATGCTGATGGACGGGGTGAGGTCCGGGGTGCGGGTCCACACGATGTTGCTCGTGAGGTCCTTGCCGTTGTAATGCTCGGTGAACACGTTCTCATGGCGTTCTGTGACCTTCACGCGCTTGACCTGGATGTACGCGCGCCACGCCTGCTCATGCTGCGTGTCCTTGGACACGAGGTCGAGGTACGCCTGGGTGGCCTGGATGTCGACCTTGCCGGTGGCCGGGTCGATCGAACCGGTGAACAGGTCGCCGCCCAGCTTGGAACTGTCGAACCCGCTGCCGGCGATACGCTCGCCCTTCGCGGCGATCACCTTGCCGTCACGGTACAGGTCGCGGGTCGCGTACACGGCCCACTGGCCGGTGGCCTTGTCGTACTGCGGGTCGAGCTGGTCGCTGATGCCCCAGTTCGCCACGGTCGGATACGCGCGGTCGGCGGGGATGACGCTGGAATCCAGCTGGTAGAGGAACGTGCTGTCGAGGTACACGCTCCTGCCGTCGATGCTGTCGCCGCCGACCTTCACGGTCACGTCCTTCACCGGGTTGATCGGCTTCAACGGGTTGGACACCGTGTTGGTCTTCCTGCTCACGTTGTTGGTGATCTGGGTGGCGGTGTTCTTCACCACGTACCCGTCGGTGACCTTGACGACCTTGTACGGCATGACGATCTCATAGGAGCGGCCGAGCAGCGCCTGGTCGATCGCCGGATCCTTCAACGGGTCGTGGTCCTTGTCCGTGAGCTCCGAATACGCCTTCAGGTCCTCGGGCTGCGGGTCGCCCTTCACGGTCTCGCCGGTCGCGGGCACCTGAGTGTCCACGGTCCTGGCGAACACATACACGACACCATTCCGGACCTGCACGTTGAACGACTTGGTCCAGTCCTTGCCGTCCGAGCCGATGACCTCGACCTTGGACGGGTCGATGTCCACGTACTGCTCGTCGTAGTCGTCCACGACGCCCAGACGCCACACCTTGTACGCGGTGTCCTTCTGGTTGGCGTCAAGGGTGACCGTGTAGTTGCCGGTGTCGCCCAGGAGCATGGTCTTCCCGTCGATGCTGACGGCCGGATCTCCCTGCCCCTCGGACTGGGTGTCCTTCTTGGACGGCTTGAAGTCGGGCGGAAGGTTGAACACCTCGTTCGACGGGGTCAGACTGTTGTTGATCGTGAGCACCCACTTGTTGTCGACCCGATGGTCGGCGGGCGCGTCCTCGGCCACGGTGCCCTCGAACCGGATCTGGATGCGCGGGTTGGAGTCGGCGCGCCACTGGCCGAGCAGCGTCTTGTCCGTCACGGACAGGCGGAACAGGTGGTTGTCCTCATCCCACTTGGTCTCGTACTTGGACTTCGGCACGACCTTGCCGGTGGACAGGTCCATCATCTCGACGGTCTGCTTGTCCGGCAGCAGATACTGGTCGTACTGGTCGGTGAACGCCACACCGGTCACCTCGGTCGCCAGGTCGGCCGGCAGCTTGGGCTGCGTGGTCAACTGGTATTCGACCCTCTGTCCCGGATACACGGTCTTGCCGTCCACGCTCGCCTGGTCGCCGCCCTGGGAGGATTCGCCGATCACGTCCTTGGAAGCGGGCGGCACGTAGCCGCAGATGCGCGGCTCGTTGGTCGGGACGGTCACGCCGTTCACACCCTCGCTGCCCTTGTTCGTCAGACCAGGCCCCTTGTCATCCTTCCCGTCGGTCGGGTTCGTGCAGAACGTGAGCTCGTCGCCCGGCTGGCGGCCGAAGTCCTTGCGCACCTGTTCGGCGCCCTTCCCGTTCGCCATGTTCACGGTGAACGGGACGATCATGGTCACCTGCAGGCCCTTGGCCATGCCCTTGAGGGTCTTCAGGTATTCGGGCTTCGCCGTGGCGGTCGCCACGGTCCCGTCGATCCGGACGTCGAACATGGAGGTGACGTCCTTGCCGGTGTTCGCGATGTCCGCGACGGACGTCTGCGTGTAATGCTTCACCTCACGCCCGTCCACCGTGACGGTGGAATCGGGTTCGGCCTCATGCGCGTACACGCGGATATCGGACGCGTCCTGCGGGTCGACCAGATAGTCGGCCGCCGCCCAGTCGTCGGTCAGGACGAACCGTGTGGGCGTCTCGATCAGGTCCGGGTCGACGGTCGCGTTCACCGCGCTGCCGACCGTGTCCCCGTCGAGGAACTTCATCTCGTCCGCGCCGGTACGGTTCGATTCGGCAGGATCCACCACGGCCTGCCACTTGCCGTTGCGGTACAGGATCCAGCTCTTGTCCGGGTTCGGCGCCCAGGTCGGGAACTCGTGCCCGTCCGCCTGGCCGGTGCCCTTGTCGTTCCACGTGACCGACGGCGTGTCCGTGACCTTGTCGGTCTTCGGGGCCTCGACCGTGATCGTCAGATGATACGCGAACCTGTGATCGTCCGGCAGACTGCCGCCGTTCCACGTGGCGGTCGCCTTGTCGCCCGGCGCCGCCTGCCCGTCAGGCGTGTTGAACGTGAACTGTCCGCTCACGTCCTTGCCGCCATCGGTCACATCCACGACCTTCTGCCCGGACACCGTGTACTTCATGCCATGCGCGTCGATCGTGTCCGTGATCGTCATCTTCGTGCCCAGACGGCCGGTACCGGTCGTGATGACCGTCTCGTTCGCCATCGAATCCGCGCTCGTGCCCTTCTCGATGGTCTTCTCCGGCGCGGCCGGCGGCTGCTCGCCCTTCGGCTCGTACTGGTTCAACGCGATCACCACGATCGACCCAGTGGACGCGCCGTTCACATAATCCGGCGCATACGTGTCCGCGAGCTTGTCCACCGACCAGCCCGCCTGATCCGAGAATTCCGTACTGGTCACGTACTTCGTCTTGTTGTTGGAGAACTGGACGTTGTCCACGACCTTGTGCCAGGCATCCATCCAAAGATCATGGGTCGCGCCGCCGATGCCGGTCCATGTGCGCGAGTTCGCCGGGCCCACGGTGCCCACGGACACGACACGGCAGTTGGCCTGCCCCTGCTGGTCCGGATGCGCCTCGTCGAAACGGTCGGAGCAGTTCTTGTCCGCCTCGGCGGTGGCCTCCTGCATCAACTGCTCGGCCTGGCCTCCCAGGTTGTACCAGTCGATCTTCACGGCCTTCTCCGTGGAATGCCAATCCGAGGACGGGCCGAACCCTCCGTTGTCGTTGTCGGAATACTGCCAGACCAAGTTGAAATTGCCGTCGGGCGTCATCATGCCGCCGCCCGCGTTGCCGCCGCCGCCGCCCGCGAACGCGGTCGCGGCGACCAGCCCGCCCGAGGCGAGCGTCGCCGCCGCGGCCAGAGCGGCCAGCCCGACACGGGCCCGACGGCCCGGCCTGCGATCATCGAATCCCATAGGATTTTCCTCCCTGTCATCGTCGCACGACGCGGGGGACACCCGCCCGTGCATTCCTGTGCGGGCCACAACCATGCGGGCCCGTTCCCTTCACCCACACACGCGGCCACCACACGGACGCCGATAACGCGCGAAAGACGAGGACGACAGGATCGGAACACAGGAAAGCCCCCATGCCAGAAAACCAGCATGAGGGCGATAAGAGAGGAACGGAACGGTTCAGCCTATGCCGCACACCCCGGTGACGGGGTTGCAGGCGGACTCCGTGCCATCTACCGGACGGCCCGTGCCGTGGGCCTGTCCGCGGTAATTGGGATCGGCGCCGGGGAACCCGCCAAGCCCACCCGAACCCGAACCGGACGAACCGGAAGATCCGGACCAGCCCGAACCGGAGGAGCCGGTCCAGCCGCCGCCCGTCCAACCATAGCCGGACGACTGGGAGGCCTGCGCCTGCGCTGCCGCGGCGGCTTCGGCGGCCTCCTGCGCCTCGGCCGCGGCCCTGGCATCCGCATCCGCCTTGGCTTTCACGCTGTCGTTGACCTTGCCGACCGCATCCTCCAACGATGTGCGCGCCTCATCCAGCTTCGACGGATCATTCCCGTCCACAAGCTTGTTCCCGGCGTCGATGGCCTTCGACAACACGTCACGCACCGCGTTGTCCTGCACCTTGCCGTCCGAATCCGCGAGCAATTTGGACGCTTCCTCCAGTTTCGCCTTCAGGTTCGCGCGCGCCGTGTCCAGGGTCTTCGCGGCCTTGGATTCGTTGACCGCCTTCACCGCCTTCGACAGATCATCCTCATGCGTTTCGTACCATGTGGTCTGCTCGGCCAACGTGTTCGCGGCAGCCTTCAAACCCTTCACGCTGTCGGCCGTGCAGCCCGCGTATTCCGGCGCCTCCGCCTTCAACGCCTTGGACAGCACATCCAGGGTGTTCGCGTCCTTCACCTGGTCCTTCGCCGTCTTCGACGCCTCGGCGGCGTCACCGTCACGCAGCAGGTTGTACGCGTTCATCGCCTCCCGCGTATGGTCCGCCGCCGTCGCGCACGCCGCGGACGCCGCCGACCGTTCACGGGCCGACCAAGCTGCCCAACCACCCACGCCGGCGACGACCACGATCACCGCGACTCCGGCAGCCACGGCCGGGACCAGCCACTTGGGACGGCTCGTACTCCGCATATCCTTCTCTCCACTCATGATTCACTCCTTGGATCCATATGGTTGCATCATACAACAGCGCCCGCAGCCGGCACGCTGTCGACGGACACGGCCCCACGGGCCGCAGCAAGCACGAGACGAGCCTCCTCCAGATACGGCGCGCGCACCGGCTCGGGCAGTCCGGAGAAGGGAAGAGGAGCCGGATCCGCCGCAGACGAAGCATGCAGCCGCGCCGTGTACAACGCCTCGGCCCCCGCTTCGACCTCCATGCCGGTAGGCTGGGCGGTCCTGCCCGCCGCATACGCCTTCCGGCTCGCGGAGGCGGCCTGCACACGGCTCAACGGGACGATGATCGAATCCCTGTCGAACGGATACCGTTCCTCCAACTCATCGGACAACACACTCATGACAATCCTCCAATCGACACACACGACAGGAGCATGGACGATGAGACGCCTCCCGTCAGCCAACCCACCCCCGCAACCCCCGATAACGGGGCAGAAGAAAGGGGGATATGTGAAAGGAGCCCGCCATTTGGCAGGCTCCTTTCACATATGTGTTTTCCGTTTTCAGCCGCGCTGGTTGTAGTCGGCGCACACGTCGTTCATGGCGTGCAGGAGCCGGTACGTGTAGACGAACGGGCCGACGACGATCAGCGCGCCCAGGATGTTCCACAGCCAGAACGTGGATGCGGTCATCGTGACCGGCAGGCGTCGGGCCGCCTGTTCCATGCCGATGCGCGCGCTCAACCGGTGCCCCCAGACGAGCCAGCCGACCCCCAAGGTGAGCCAGCCGACGAGCAGGAACATGAGCAGATAGTTCATGGTGCGTTTCCCGTCGCGGCGCGTGCAGACCAGGTTCACCGTGTTCGTGATCTCGGCCATCTGCCACAGGTCGTAGATTCCGAACGTGACGAGGCCGAGCAGCACGTATTTGAGGAGGCTGCGCCTCGTGTTCAACGCCGCATGCCGTACAGGCGGCGCAGGCTGCGCGGCCCGGACGCCCGGATTGGGCGTGACCGTGATGTTCACATTACTCATCCCTCTGATTCCTTTCCCTTCAATAATGGATGTATTCAAGCTCCCCGGCCTGGCGGGCATCCAGATCACGTTGGAACGGCCCCACCCGGCCACTGATATTCGCTTCGCTGATCCGAATGCCCCCACTCGCATCCACATGCTCCACAACGGCCACATGCCCGTACACCGGGTCAGCGCCAGCCTGTCCGGGCCGGAACACGACGATGTCACCTTCACGCGGCGACGCATCCACCCAATAACCCAAGGCACGGGCGGAATCCGCCCACTGTCGGCCGTCACCGAACCGACTCCCGACGGGTAGGCCAAGCTCATGGCGGCGCGTGTACGCCCACCAAGTGCACTGGCCGTACGCGTACCCGTTGCCCTCATCTCCGGTCGCATGGGCCGGGTCGAACCCGGAGGGCAGGGAGTCATGGTCCCGCCCGTCCATCAGATCAGCTACCTGTGGATACGGTGACCGGGCGCGGCTCACTCTGGACACGTCTATCGAGTCATCGGAGGAGCCCCACGCCATGACGCGCGTCGTCTGCCCCCGTGATGCATCCCATGAGCCGGACACCGTCAAACCCGATGCCGTCGATGGCATACGGCGTTCGTCCGCGTATGCGCTCACTCCACGGGGAAGCAGCATGAGCGACATGGCGGACGCGGCCAGCAGGATGACGGACAGGAGCAGGGGGAGGAGACGCCGCGGAGCCGTGCGCACCCCCACCACGGAATGCCTGCCCCGCACATGCGGTACGACAGCATGACGCGCCACAGCCTGCCCACCTTCCCTGAACCGAACGGAAGCATCACCGGAGGGAGCGGCTGGCTGGCATGCGAGCCGGCCTCCCCATCCGTGCCCCACACCCGCAGGGGACGGGAAGGACCGCCGATAAAGGAGCGGCGCCACGTCCGGAAGAAGGGTTCAACCGATCCTGGGCCTTCCCGCCTTCACCTTCGACGCGGGATCCTTCCGGTACGAGAGGGCGTGACGGCATCTCGAACACAATCCATCAGGCGAGGACGTGGAACGCTTCCGCCCGCACCGCCTGCATTCCGGCATATGCTCGTACCGCAGGCAGAAGCCGCACAGGGGCTCGCCATCACGGCAACGACGTTTCCCGCATCGCCCGCACACGCGGGGCTCCGGGGAGCCGGATCCAAGCAGTCGCTCGCGCTGCGGCGCACCGGAACGGCACCATTGCACATACCGGCGCACCTGCCAGGGAAGGAAATCACACAAGGCCAGGCGTCACCCGTCCGGACAGACGGTCGTCCAACCAGTCGCGCAGACTGCGCATGGACTCCCGGTCCAGTCCGGAGGCCGCCACGGGATTGCCGGCCCCGTCGATCAGACGCTCCTGCGCGGCGAGGGATCCCACGACGGACACGAAGAACACGGGGGTCCCGTCCGGGCCGTTCACCATCATGCAGGAGAACCTGCCTCCCGGCAGACCCGGGCAATCCAGGTCGATCCTCGTATCGGTCACCATACCGTCCATCACACACCATCCCTTTCCGACAGGCCACGCTCCGTCGACTCGATGTGGGTCCTCACGTCGAGGAGCGCGTCCATCATCCCCTCATAGCGTTGCGCCGTCATATGCAGACCCTGCGCATGGCATTCCGCCGCCTTCGCCGCCATCGACTCCCGCCGGCGTTCCAGCCACACCCACAGGTCACGAGTCCGCGCGTCCATCACGACCGACAAACCAGGCGAGCACACGATCCGCGAGGGACAAGCGACCATCACTGCCACGCACGGGCGCGGCATCGGCCTTCGGCTGGACGACCGGACGGGAGGCGATGCGCGCCATCGCCTGCTCGTCGAACAATCCCGTCGACACGATCCGGTCGGGCCTGGACGGACCGGACGCGGAGCCATGGTTCCTTCCACTCATGGGCAGCCTCCAGAACACGGGGAAACAACGGTACGGCACCATCACCCGACAGGCCGGCGATAAGGAGGACGCGCCGCCACGGGACACGGTTCAGCGGATGCTGTCGAGCAGCCACTCCTCGGAATGCGCCACGTTCGACGCGAGCCGGTCCATGTCATCGGCGGACGCCTCGTGATCGGCGAGCATCGTATCCGCGTCATCGACAAGCCTGGACAGACGGTCACGCAGATAAGGGACGCGCAGCTGCACGCCGGCAGTCCGGGATAATGTCTCCCTTGCCTGGGAGGCCGCCTCGGACAGGCTTTCGCGCGCCTTGGCGCGTGCGGTGTCCTCCATGGACGCGGACGTGTCGGCGACGGCCTTCCTGAGAGAGGAGACGCGGTCGTCGAACGAGTCGGACGCATCATCGAACGAGGATGCCGCCGTCTCGAGGTCCTTCACGCCCATTGTCCCCTCGCAGGAAGCCGGAGGCCTGGGTTCCGCTGCCAGTCGGGTGATGCGCTCCGCGCCCGCAGGATCCGCGTCCCGCAGCGCGTCCATGTCAAGCGGATCCAGGACGCCCTCCACGGAACGGCTGAACCGGGACGCCTCATCCTGCCAACGGTCACGGGCCGTGGTGCACGCCGCATACGCCTGATCCCGCTTCTCGCCGGCGGACCGCTGCACCGTGAGCACCGTCAGGCCGAGCAACATGCAACATGCGGACACGGCGATGAGCGCCGTCATCGGACGGCGTGCCGACGGCGTATGCCGGGAGAGCCATCCGCCCATGCGACGGCCTGCGGCACGCCAATCCACACCATCGGCATCGCCGGCACCGTCCGCCGGGGCGGGATCCTCCCCATGGAACGTCATCGGGGCGAACGGGTCCTCGCCATGTTCCATACGACGCATGCTCACACCCCCAAGGGAAGGACCGTGGCCAGCGCCTTCGCCTGCTGGCCCGTCAACGCGTTCAACTGCAGATGGTATTTGCCGGTCTCCATGCGCAGGCCACGCTCCAGCACGTCCAACGTGGGCTTGTCGGGCGCGAACAGGGTGATATACCCCTGATGGTCGGTGTCCGGCCAGTTCGCATCCTGTTCGAGCTCGCGCTGCGCCTGCTCCCGGCGTTCCCGGCGTTCGTCCCTCGACAGGCGCTTCTGGTCCGCTATACGGCTGCGCTGCATGATGCTGGACTGCTTGTCCGCCAGATCCTTCTCGCTCTTCTCCATCGACAGGGGACGCCACACATGCGTCAACGCGATCATCCTCCCGCCGGTCAGCAGGTCACGCGTCCAACCGGCCGGGACGGGACGGTCCGGCCACTGAGTCACCCACCAGGAACGCGCCACGCACGACTCCAGGGTCAGGTACTCGCCGTCATCGCTCTCCTCGCACACGCCCAACGTGGGCTCGTCCGCGCGCACCGGCTGACGATCCCTGTTATGCTCCGGATCGGACACGCTGCGGATCATCTCACGCAGATCCGCGCGGCTGCACCAACGCACCGTGCCACGACGCGCGCCGCACTCCAACAGGGCGGGCGCCACCACGTCATACACCAGATCGCCCAACGCGCCGGCCACACGCGCCCGCTCGGTCACGGCATCGCCCCGCCGGCGCGCCACGAGACGATCCACATCCACGCCCACGCTCACCCACGACACGTACGCCAACGGGGTCGCGATCTCCGGAAGCGACCACAATTCCGCCAGATCGCCGCGCGCCCAGCCGGGCAGCGCCGGATCATCCAGATCCGGTGGAGCGGGCGTCCTGCACGGCATCAGCAGACTGGTCTCCTTCAACTCGACCACGCCCGGAGTGCCGGCCAACGTCATCGTCAGATCGTTCAACGCCATGGCACGAGAACGCTTGCTCCCATCCGTGCTCAGACTCCACTCCTCGACCTTGAACGCCAGCACGGCGGTAGCCCGCCGCCGGTCCGGGTCGAAGAGGAAACACGCGTCACCGAACCGGGTGCCCACCACCTCCACCGAGGACGCGTCCATCACACGGGCACGGTCCTCGACCTGCGACCACACGCCCAGAACGCCGGACGTCCTGCCCGCGGACAACGGCGAATCCGCCCACGCCATCGACCCGTCACGACGCCGGCGACGCCACGAGAACCACACATACGTCCACGACAGGAGGCTCAGCCCCTCGAACCTGAGCAGACCATACGCCATGACCACGCCGCCAGCGGCCATGACCGGCAGATTGAACCCCGAAGCGCCGCCGGCCACCACCATGACCAGGCCGACCAGGCCGACGATAATCTGCGGCCATGTCCACCCGAACAGCACGTTCGTGGCGCTCAGCCTCGAGAACGTCGCCATGGGGACCTTCACGTCACCATCATTGGAAGCCATGGGAAACCACCACCAATCAACATCACGGGAAAGGATCAGAAGGGGAAGGGGAGGGGCCGGCCGCTGAGGAAACAGAAGGGCGGTCCGGCCCCGTGACGGTCACCGGCAGCCGGGCCGATACCGGCGGGGTCAGGCCAGGATCGGCCCAGACTGTCCACCCTGTCCATCCTGGCCCGTCGAACCGCCAAGGCCGCCCACGCCGCGGACGCCTTCACGCCCATCGGGACCATTGCCGCCTGCCCCGGCCGAACCGGCACCACCAGCGCCGCCATCTCCGCCGGAACCGCCCACGCCGCCGACACCGTCCGCGCCATCCCGGCCGGCCACACCCATGCCGCCGGAACCACCCTGGCCTCCCTGGCCGGGAGCCGGCACGGGAGCGGACGCCGGCGGCACGGAACGGTCGGCCCCGTCGACCGAGACCTGCGGGCCGGTATGGTCCGGACCGGCTTCCGACGGGAAGGCATGGGATGCGTCCGCGCGGACAGGCTCGGAAGCATCCCCGCCACCCTGCCGTCCGGAATCGGATCCGGAACCGGAGTCAGGGGAGGAGGGAGTGCCCAATTCGCTGCCGGCCAGACCCCATTGGCCGGCCATCATGCGCACACCGGCCTTCGCTCCCTGCGACAGGCCCTGTCCGCCCGACTCCTTGACCGCGTCGTCGAAGCCGGCACCCATGGCGGCGGCCTTCATGACCACGTCCTTGGTGACGCTCACCGCGGTCGTTATCGCGTTCTGGCCTGCCTGCGATGCGGCCTGCTGCATGCCCATGCTCCGGTCCTCCCCGATGAACTGGACGACCGGCATGACCAGCTTCGGCGAATAGCAGGCCATGAAGATGCAGGCGATGCCGACGAACAGGTCCCACAGGTTCCCGCCCTCGAACGAGCTCGTCGTCTGCTGGGACATGAGCGCGGAACCCACCACGACCACCAGCGCGGCCAACGGCTTCGCGAGCATCACGCCCACCACGGCCGACAGCCAGCGTCGCATCGCAGGACGCGTCGCCTTCCAACCCGCCATCATCACCGGCACCGGCGCGACCGCGGCCAACAGGATCAGGCACAGGGTACGGGCGGCGAGCATGCAGCACAGGAGCAGCACGCCGACGAACAGTACCAGGTACACGAGCAGCATCAGCAGCGTGCCGGACACGTTCGCCGACGTGAGGATCTTCTTGAACATCGCGGCGATGATGTCCGACGCGCCACGCTCCTTCACCGAATAGCCTCCCACCAGGAGCATGCGTCCGGTCACCAGACCGACCACACCCTCCACGGTGATCATCACGCTCACGCAGATCGCGGTCAACGGCCACGCGAGCACGCTCAACGCGAACGACTTCAACGACTCGGCCACGTTCGCCCGCATGCTCGCATGCACCGCGCCCACCATGCACACCGCCATGTTCACGAACCCCATGATCCATCCGATACGGTTCGCCGCGGTGATTGCCACATTCCATTCGGAGAAGCTGATCGACGCCGCACCCTGCGTGAACGCGCCCATCAGCATCGCCTGCAACGCCTTGCCCATCGGATCAAGCATCGACGGTATCAGCTGGTCGATCACAGCCTGGACGATCTCACCCACAGGAAACACCCCCGGACACGGGAAACCGGAACACGAAAAAGGACGGGGCCGACACCGGCGACGGCGCGGCCCCGCATCACAGGACATGCCGGCCCAAAGGCCGGCATGGGGAGGAAGGGATCAGAACAACGGCTGGACGGCGAAGTACTTCACGATCGCCATGGACGACCCCAGCACCATCGTGCCCAACGCGATCCACACGAACACGATGCCGGAGTACTGCTGCATCTGGCTGTTGTGGATCGCCTTGGACGCGATCCACACCAGGGCGCTGACGATCCAGGCGCCCACCGCCACATACAGGCCCAACGCCCACAGTCCGCCCACAATCTTCTGAACCAGATCTATGAACGGGAAGAACTCGTAGTTCGGAGCGACCTTGAGCTTTTCCAGATCAGGATCCTCCAATGCGAGATGCTTGGCCGCGTCGATAATTGGGTGAATTGACATTTCGCCCTCCTTTCATTTCACCACCACGACACTCGGGCCGACCGCAGATCCGAACCGATAACGGCCACACCCGACGACACATGGAACAGGGACGACAAGCCCGACCCGATCTTCTCGAACACGTTCCCGTTCCCGTCTCCGCCCGACAGGAAATCCCACAACGCGGACCCCGACGACAAGCCCTTCGACACCGCGTCCCCGGCGGCCTTGCCGATACGCGACGCGACATCACGACCCAACTGGGACACCACATTCGACAGGTCATCGCTATGCTTCTCCGTCCGCGCATACGCCTGCGAATAATCAGGCCGCCCGGAATCGGTCTGATACGAGCCGTTCGCCCGCAACCCCTCGGAGCCGAACGACAGATACGACCACGACAGGCCCGACGTGGCCGCCCCGATCGTCAACGGGATCAGCACCGCGCACAACAGGCGCTTCCATGAGAACGCACGCTCCATCATGTTGTTCGTGATCACACCCGGCAGCAGGGTGAGCACACCCATGATCACCATCACGATCGCCGCATACAGGCATACGGCGACCACACCGCCCACGAAATCCCTCACCGACTGCACATCCCAGGAAGGATCCGGCACCAGGCCGATCAGCCCGTCATCAGCCAGAACCACGCTCACGCCATACACGACGACCACCCCTCTCAAAAAGAACACAGACAAGCCCCACACACGAACCCCCGCAGCATACAGGCCGATAACAGAGGTAGCACGGCCGTCAAAGGCCACGGCGAAGGCCTCTCCGAAACGGGTTCCCCTGAATCGGAAAGACATCCGTCGGACAAGGCAAAAGGAAAGCCCGTCCTCCGAACACAACCGGAAGACGGGCGGATCCCGACAGAGGAAACAGGGGAGTGAGAGAGAATGAACGAGCCCTGTTCCGATACGATCACCCGCAGACCGGACGATAACAGCGCGGGAACCCACGAGCGACGACAATGAACCGATAAAGGTTCAGTACCAGTGCGGGCTGCGGCTGTTCCACACGCCCCACGCGCCGCACGGCGTCTGATAACGGTCCTGTATGTAACCGAGCCCCCAATCGATCTGAGTCGCCGCGTTCGTCCGCCAATCCTGACCAGACGACGCCATCTTGGAGCCCGGCAACGACTGCGGGATCCCATACGCTCCGGACGACGGGTTCTCCGCATCCCAACGCCACCCCGACTCGTGGTCCCACAATCGGACAAGGCATTCCATCTGCGCTTCATCCCAGCCATGCTCCCTGACCTTGCGGCGGGCGATACGCTGCGCCGCCTCCACGTCCGCCCTGTCGCCATCCGTCTCGTTCGCCGTGCACGCCGCCGCCACGGCGCCCGCGCCATCGATCGAGTCCTTGGGCAGGATGTAGCTCGCGCCCGACACGATCGGCATGGTGCGCTTCGAATACAAGGGGCCCTTCACATTCATCTCGCTGATAGTGACCGTGCCCTCCGCCGTATCCACGGACTCGACCACACCCACATGCCCATACACGGGGTCGGCGCCCTGCACGCCCTGCGGGAAACTCACGATGGCCCCGGCCACCGGGGCCGAGGACGTCACCTGATACCCCTCAGCGGAAGCGGACCGAGCCCAATCCGCACCATTGCCCCAATGCGAACCCACATGCTTCCAGCCAAGACGATAGGCGCGGACGCACGCGCCCCACGTGCACTGCCCGGGCGGATACGCGTCGCACACGTCATACGGCACCCCGGACCACTCCCTGCGCGCAGCGGCCACGGTCAACCCCTCCCAACCGGAATCCGTGGTGCCGCCCGACACCGCCTGCGAGCCAGTGACCGCCGGAGCCCGGTACACGCGCGTATACGACGCGGACAGGGACGCGGTCTCGCTGATCTCGTCACCCGTCTGGTCTCCGGCCTCCGTCCCCTCGATGCCGCCATGCTCGTCGTGATGCGCGCCCACGAACATGCCGTCACCCGCATAGATCTCCGTATGCGAATCCGACCAGACCACGTCACCCGTCTGCAACGACGCCACATCCTTGAAATCCAGACGCTCGAAACCCGCCTTCGTCAGGACCGCGTCCATGCCCGGGGTGGCGAACGCCGTGGAACCCACATCGAACCCGGCCTGACGCAAAGCGGCCCACACCAGCGACGAGCAGTCATAATCCGGATCACCGTCACGATGACGCTGTGAATACCCATGCGAATCATCCCTCGCCACGGAACGGGCCCACTCGACCCACGAGGAGCCGCCCGCAGTGCAATTCGACCAGCCGTAATCCGATTTCAGGACCGCAACCACCAGGACGATCAGACAGACAAGAGCCACCAGGACGACCGACAACACCGCGAACAGGCCGCCGCCGAACGCCGCGACCGCGCCGGCGGCCCCCCGGCCCTTCCCATCCCCGTCACCATCAGCCATGACAACCCGTTTCCATAGGACCAACAATCCCGGCGACCACACCCGGCCCGGGCACACACGAACCGATAACGAGCCCACACGAACCGATAACGAGCCCACACGAACCGATAACGAGCCCACACCCGAACGACAGAAAAACAGAAACAACCCAAAGACCGCCGAAGCGCAGACGCCGACAGGCGGAACCGAGACAGCGCCGAGGAGGACCATTATCAACCGCGACATAATGTCGCGGTTGATAATCCACGCCATGAATACCGTCGGCCATCATGCAGGGCCGGCGACCGACGGGCGTCAAGCGGACCGGACGACCTCGCCCAAACCATGATTGCCGCCCGCATGACCGGCCAGCAGATCCGCCACCTGGCCGAGCAGAAGCACGATCGAGGACAACGGGTCGCCGGAACCATCGGCGACCGCCGCCGACGGCCCGGACGCGGAAGCCAGGGCGAGGGACGGATCCGCGGAAAGCAGATACGCGGCCGTCCGATCGGAGACATCACGCTGATGCTCGGGCACGACACGCAGGTAATGCTTCAACGTGGTCTGCTCCCTGACATGCCCCAAAGCGTCCATGGTCTCCTTCAGACTCCCACCATTGAGCATCAGTTCGGTCGCATGGGTGACACGCAGCGTCCGGAACTGCAGGTCCTCGCGTCCGGCGGCCTTCCGGGCCCTCATGAACTGGTTGCGGATGGTGTTCTGCGAGATCACGTCACCGATCTTCGCCTGGAAGAACATATGATTCGAAGGATCCCGACGGGACTCCAAGTGGGCGACGATCAACGGCCTCAGCAATTCCGGGATCGGCACCGTGCGCCGGGAGCCAGTCGTCTTCAACCTGCCGGTGACGGTCGGCCCCAGATCCTCGCTGCCCCTGTTCACGCTGCGCTGGATCGTCAGCACACCATGCTCGAGATCGAAATCCGTGTCCTGCAGACCACACACCTCGCCGATACGCATGCCGCCCGCACACGCCGCGAGATACACGGACAGACGCGTGTAACAAGGCATCGCGGAATACAGCCGATACAACTCCCCGGGAGTGACCGGCGGGATATCCAAGGACTCCGCGACCGGCTCCGGGGGAATAGGCAACGTGAACGGATTCGACTCCAACAACGGGGGAGCCCCCTTCGCGCCAGGACTACACGCCTCACGCAGGATCATCTTCAGACGCATGCACTCCGAACGGAACTGCCACTCACCATTCGGATGCTCCCCGTAATACCAGTCATGGATACGCTCCTCCGTCACATCGGTCAACGCCAGATCCCCGAACACCTCATTGAGATGCCGCACGTCATTGCGCAGGTTCCTCTTCGTGGAACCCTGAAGGTCCGCCCCGTCCTTCCGCCTATGACGCCTTATGAAACCATCCGCGAAACTCGCGAACGTCACCGCATGCGTGTCCGTCTTCCCGTCACGTTCACGAGGGGACATCCATTCGACGATCCCACGCTTGTGCAGATCCACATACAGGCGTTCCGTGTCCAACCAATCCTCGGCGCGACGCCAGGAATGCGCGGGAAAACACTGATAGACACGACGCCCATCCACAGGAGACGCATACCGGGCGATAAGGCCCACAACCTCGCCATCACGGTTCTTACGCTCCACGATGCATCCGAAACTACGCCGTCTGGATGTCTTCTGCCCATTGCGATCGACCATCTGAACTCCTTCCGCAATCAGGTTCTCCGCAGTTGTAACCCATCCGGCGAATGTCACCCATCCCCGTCTCCCTACAGGAAAACAGGAACGAGGGAACAGTCCAGTGGAATCAAAAGAAAGAAAGCCCGAAGAAAGGGGATACTGAAAACCTATGTTGAAACCTATGTTAGAATGCCGTTATCGTTCATCATCTACCAGCACGAGACAGGGTAGAACGAGAAAACAGGACGAAAAGAACGGTGAACACAGTGAGGCAGGTCTCTGACGCATTCAAACGCAAGCCACGATCAGACCGTTCGAGACCCACCGAGGGCACCCAAAAGATATGATTGATGTGTACGTGGGTCGAATGTGTGACATGCGTAAGCGCATGGTATATTGAACATCTGCAAACACGAAATATCGCAATGGAAAGAGGTTGGCATGGCTGCAAGGATGAGGTCTGAAGAGCCGAGCATCAACGTTGACGAGGTGCTCACCGATGAAGAGCTGAGGGCCGCCGCTTCTGAAGAAGCTCCTGCAGGACGTAAGGAAAAGCCGGCGGATGCCCCGCGTACCGTGGTCGTGGCCGAGGACGAGGCCGTCAACCGCATGGACTTGGTCGCCATGCTGGAAGACAACGGTTATGAAGTCGTCGGACAGGCCGCCAACGGTGAAGAGGCTGTGGAACTGACCCGCAAGTATCGCCCGGATGTGGTGTGCATGGATGTCAAGATGCCTCGCATGGACGGCATCGCCGCAGCCGGCATCATCTGCGACGAGAACATCGCCCCCGTGGTCATGCTCACTGCCTTCTCCCAGACCGATCTGGTGAAGAAGGCCACCGGCGCCGGTGCCATGGCATATGTCACCAAGCCGTATGAGGAATCCAAGCTGCTGCCTACCTTGGAAGTGGCGATGGGTCGTTTCGCTGAGATCAACGACCTTCTGGACAATGTCGAGCGTAGTGAGCAGAAACTGCGCGAAACCACTGACCAGCTCAAAGAGGCCGAGGAGAAGCTGAAGAAGGCCGAGGACTCCTTGGAGGAGCGCAAGCTCGTCGACCGCGCCAAGGGTCTGCTGATGGATAAGGCGGACTTCTCCGAGCAGGGTGCATTCCGCTGGATTCAGAAGACCTCCATGGATCAGCGCATTCCGAAGAAGCGTCTTGCCATGGCCATCATCGCCAAGTACGGCGATCCGAAGCCAGCGAGCACGGATGAACGCTGATTTGCAGACGACTGCAAGCGCGGCGACCAACGATACACTACTTGTCGTAGACGGTCATTCGTTGGCGTTCCGCGCTTTTTTTGCGCTTCCGGTAGATAATTTCAGCACCTCGGAAGGTCAGGCCACCAATGCCGTCTGGGGATTCGCGTCCATGCTGGCTCAGGTCATCGATGCGGAAAAGCCGGATCGTCTCGGTGTCGCCTTCGATGTCAAAGGCGGTACATTCCGCAATGAGATGTTGCCCCAATACAAAGGCACGCGTGAAGCCGCACCGGAGGAGCTGCTCACTCAGCTTCCGCTGATTCAACGGATGCTGAAGGCCCTGGGCGTCACGTATATCGAGAAACCAGGGTTCGAGGGGGATGACATCATCGCCACTCTCGCCACCATGGGGGACAAGGCAGGCTTCCATACGCTGGTGCTGTCCGGAGACCGTGACGCTTTCCAGCTTATCGACGACAATGTCACCGTCCTCTATCCCGGGCATCATTTCAAAGAGCTCAAGCACATGACGCCTCAGGCCATTGTGGACAAGTACAAGGTGACGCCCGCACAATACCCTGATCTGGCGGCTTTACGCGGCGAAACGGCTGACAACATCCCCGGCGTGCCTGGCGTAGGCGATGGTTTTGCCGCCAAGTGGATCAACCAGTATGGCTCATTGGATGGCATCTGCGAGCATGCCGAGGAGATAGGCGGTAAGAAAGGCGAGGCACTTCGCTCCAGCATTGATCAGGTCATGCTCAACCGCAAGGTCAATGCGCTGGTCAGGGACGTGGAACTCGATGTGGGACTTGACGACCTGCGCTTCGGCGAAGTGGACACTGCACAGCTCGATGTATTGTTCAAGGAGCTCGAGTTCGGTGTACGCACCAAAAACCGGGTGTTGAAAACCTTCAACGCCAAGTCCTCCACGACCCGGCTTCCTTCTTCGCTTCGTTCATCGGACTCAGCCTCCCAATCGAACGGCAAGGATGACAAGGACGACAAAGCCGCAGGTTCCGGCATGCCGGCCATTCCGGAGCCTGTCGCCATCGGCTCGGCCGACCAGTTCCGTGACTGGGCGGGCCAGCAGCAGAAGCTTATCGCCGTGCCGGATTCCGTAGCATCCTTCATCCCTGAAGTCGATTGCGACCCTGAAGCCAGGCACATTACATATGATGATGCGCCAATCATGCGTGGACCGTGCATGCTTGGGGCGACGCACGCCCTGGACGGGCGAAACTGCAGGCCTTGTCCATAGCGACGGCTCATTCCGCGGCGATGGTAGCCACACCCATACGCGATGATCTTCGAGAGGCGCTGCAGGAGTTCCTTACCTCTTCGCATGGCAGGATCGTCGTGCACGGCTATAAGGAGCTGCTGCATATGCTGGGCTCGGCAGGATTGGACATGCCCCTGCCCATGATGGACACCAAACTCGCCGGATACCTTATCCAGCCGGATTTCCACGCCGATGATCTGCACCAGGAAGCCGAGCACTTCCTCGATGTCAGCTACAGCCAGGCCGATCAGCCTGCGCAAGGTACATTGGACTTCGATGAGGACCAGGATGTGCCGAATGCCGAAGAACAGCGGCTTCGGGACCTTGCCATCATTCGTGACCTTGCCTCGGCATTCGGTCCGATGCTTGACGAACGGGAGCAATGCTGGCTGTTGCGTGCCATCGAACTTCCGGTTTCCCGTGTGCTGCACGGCATGGAGTCCACAGGGGCGAAGGTCGACGTCATGCGTCTGGTCTCGATGCGCGACCAATTCGCGGCGGATGCACGGTTCGCTCAGGAGGAGGCATGGAACCATGCCGGTGCCGAGATCAATCTGCAAAGTCCGAAACAGCTGCAGAAGGTACTGTTCGAGGACATGGGGCTGAAGCCCACAAAACGTACGAAATCAGGCTCATACACGACCAACGCGTCGGCATTGCAGGACCTGTACGTCAAATCCGTGGACAACGAGCGGGCGAATGGGTTCCTCAGGGCGTTGCTGCGTCACCGGGAGACCAACAAGCTCAAGCAGATCGTACAGACACTGTTCGATGCGGTGAACAGGGATGACGAGCGCATCCATACCACATTCGAACAGACCGTCACCGCGACCGGTCGTCTGAGCTCCGTGGATCCGAACCTGCAGAACATCCCGAACCGGAATGCCGAAGGACGTGAGATTCGCAGCGTATTCGTGCCGGGCGAAGGATACGAAGCGTTGATGAGCTGCGATTATTCGCAGGTTGAGTTGCGCGTCATGGCCGACCTTTCAGGAGACGAGGCGCTGATCGAGGCATTCCGTTCCGGCGCTGATTTCCATAAGTATGTGGCCTCGATGGTGTACAAACTGCCGGTCGACCAGATCACCGGCGATCAGCGATCCCATGTGAAGGCCATGAGCTATGGGCTGGCGTACGGTCTGAGCACGTATGGCTTGGCCCAGCAGCTCAAAATAGCCCCACGCGAGGCGGAAGCGTTGAAGAGCCTGTATTTCGATACGTTCGGCAAAGTGCACGACTATCTGGAATCCCTGGTCTCCTCGGCACGCGAGAAAGGCTACACGGAAACGCTGTTCGGACGCAGACGCTACTTCCCGGCATTGCGTTCGACCAACAGGGTGGCGCGAGACGCAGCCGAACGTGCCGCGTTGAACGCGCCCATCCAAGGTTCCGCCGCGGATATCATGAAGATTGCCATGGTGCGTGCCGATCAGGCGCTGCGTGAGGCGAATGTCAAAAGCCGTATCATCCTGCAGATCCATGACGAACTTGTAGTGGAGATCGCGCCGGGTGAAGGGGAGCAGGTCACCGAACTGGTGAAGGATGCCATGCAGCACGCGGTCGATCTCGCCGTGCCATTGGATGTGTCGTGCGGCATGGGCTCCGATTGGCAGCTTGCCGCGCACTGATTCGTTCTCCGCAAAGCCGGACCGCGTACGATCATACCGGCGTGCGTCATACATACGTTATGCACGCCGGTACAATAAGGCGTATGGCGAATCTCAAGCAGGTCATCGACGTTCTGGAAACCTTATACCCTTTGCGATATGCCGAGCAATGGGATGAGCCCGGCCTCATCGTCGGCGACATGACCCACGAGGTACGGCGCATCGTATTTGCCGCCGACCCGACATCAGCCATCGTCGATAAGGCCATAGATGCCGGTGCCGACCTGCTGGTCACCCATCATCCGTTGTTCTTCCGCTCTGTGCATGAGGTAGGCGGTCTCGGATTCCGTGGAGACATCGTACGCAAGCTCTATACCCATGGCTGCGGCTTGTGGGTCGGACATACCAATGCGGATTCCGCTTGGCGCGGCGTCGGCCATGCTGCGGCCGATTATCTGGGGTTGACCGATCAGCGCCCGCTGGTGCCGATCGAGGATGCCTCTGCCTGCCATCCTGTGGGATTGGGTAGGATCGGCGCGTTGCAGGAGCCGCTGCCGTTGGGTGATTTCGCCCAGCGTGTATTCGATGCGGTGACCGAGCATGGCATGAAAACCCGCCTTGGTGTTCAGGTGTGCGGGGATTTGGATGCTCTGGTGCACACGGTCGCCGTACTCCCCGGATCAGGTGATTCGTTGTTCGATGAGGTGCGCGCGGCAGGCGTTGACGTCTACGTGACCAGTGACTTGCGGCATCATCCCACCACTGACGCCATCGAACAGGCGCGCTATGAAGCCGATATGCGCGCACGCGGCATCGGACTGGGACAAGGGAACGCCCAGGTCAGGCCATACCTCATCAACACGCCGCATGCCGCAATCGAATCCATCTGGTTCAACTATGCGATGGAGGACGTGCCGAAGGCCATAGCCCAGGCCACCGGGGAGGAAGTCGGCGTTCAATGGCTTCATGACACCACCGATCCATGGACGCTGTCCATAACATCGCCGAGAGCATAAGCCACTAGAGTAGGGTAGGCCGAGCGATTGCTTTCGATGAGCCGGCCGTTGCAAGGAGACATGATGTTCAACCATGACAAGAACGAGCAGCTGCGGCACAGGCTTGACCGCAGTCTCGACAAGAGCTCCGACGGCATCGACATGGATGTCCCAGCCGAGGTGGTGAGCAGCACCACCGTTTATACAGGCCGCATCTTCCATGTGGACGATATGACGATCGCCCTGACCGACAAGAAGGGCGGCAAGCACGAGATCAGCCGTCAGGTCCTCAGGCATGCGCCATGCGTGGTCATGCTCGTGCATGACATGTCCACCGACCGGTATCTGGTCGAACGCGAATATCGGGCCGGTTCGGACATGTTCGCCTATGGACTTCCCGCCGGTTTGATGGATGAAGGCGAGGACATCCTCGACGCCGCGTTGAGGGAGCTCGCCGAAGAGACCGGGGTCGTGCCGGATCGACATACCATGGGCGTGGACTACGTCGGCGACTTCTATTCCTCCGAAGGCATGACCGACGAGCTGGCCCATATCATGGTGCTGCACCTTGGTCCGTTCACGCGTGAGGCGCGGCATTTCGACCCGGACGAGCATGTGGAATCGGCGTGGATCCCCTGGAGCGACCTCGCCGCCACACGCATAACGGCGTCGAATTCGATGATCGCCATTCAGCACGAGGCGTTGCGACGGCTCATCGCCAGAAACTCGGACAAGGATAAACCCACCTTGTTCTCCTGACGTTCAACTTCAAACGATTTTCCATCACAGAAAAGTGGGATACTTGAATTATGCAGATCAGACCTGGATCAATGTACCCGTTGGGGGCCAGTTACGACGGCGCTGGGGTGAATTTCGCGCTGTTCTCGCAAGTCGCACAGAAAGTGGAACTGTGCCTGTTTGATGACGACGACAAAGAGACTCGCGTCGAAATGACCGAGCAGAATTCCTACGTATGGCATAACTACATTTCCGGATTGCAGCCCGGACAGCGCTATGGCTATCGTGTCTATGGACCGTACGACCCGGTGCATGGCCTGCGTTGCAATCCGAACAAACTGCTGCTCGATCCGTACGCCAAGGCCATCGAAGGCAACATCGATGGCGATGAAAGCCTGTTCTCCTACTGGTTCAACCGTCCTGACGACAACTCGGCGATGAACGACATGGACTCGGCGGCGCACACCATGAAATCCGCCGTCATCAACCCCTATTTCGATTGGGGCAACGACCAGCACCCGTACATTCCATACCACGATTCGGTGATCTACGAGGCGCATGTGCGCGGCATGACCAACCTCAACAAGGAAGTGCCGCCGGACATCCGCGGCACGTATGCGGGTCTTGCCTACCCGACCGTCATCGAATACCTGAAGAAGCTTGGCGTCACCGCCATCGAGCTCATGCCGATCCACCAGTTCGTCAACGATTCCTTCCTTCAGGAGAAGGGCCTGTCGAACTACTGGGGCTACAACACCATCGGCTTCTTCGCGCCGCATAACGCCTACTCGTCCTCCGGTGAACGTGGCGAGCAGGTCAACGAATTCAAGTCCATGGTCAAGGCCTACCACCGCGCCGGCATGGAGGTCATCCTCGATGTGGTGTACAACCACACCGCCGAAGGCAACCACATGGGCCCGACCCTGAGCTTCAAGGGCATAGACAACCAGTCGTATTACCGTCTGGTGGATGGCGATCAGATGCACTACTTCGACACCACCGGTACCGGCAACTCGCTGCTCATGCGCTCGCCGCACGCGTTGCAGCTCATCACCGACTCGCTGCGTTACTGGGTCACGGAAATGCACGTGGACGGCTTCCGATTCGATCTGGCCGCGACCCTGGCACGTCAGTTCCAAGAGGTCGACAAGCTGTCCGCATTCTTCGACATCGTCGAGCAGGATCCGATCATCTCGCGCGTGAAGCTCATTGCCGAGCCGTGGGATCTGGGCTCCGGCGGCTATCAGGTCGGCGGCTTCCCGTCCAGCTGGTCCGAATGGAATGGCCGCTTCCGCGACACCGTTCGTGACTTCTGGCGCTCGCAGCCATCCACACTGCCTGAGTTCGCGTCACGACTCATGGGCAGCTCCGACCTGTATCAGGTCAACGGCCGCCGCCCGGTGGCATCCGTGAACTTCATTACCGCGCATGATGGCTTCACCATGAACGATCTGGTGAGCTACAACGAGAAGCACAATGCGGCCAACGGCGAAGGCAACCGGGATGGCGAGTCCAACAACCGCTCCTGGAACTGCGGCGTGGAAGGTCCTACCAACATCCCAGACGTCAACGACCTGCGCCAACGCCAGATGCGCAACATGTTCTCGACACTGCTGCTCAGTCAGGGTATCCCCATGATCTGTGGCGGCGACGAGGTGGAGCGCACCCAGCAGGGCAACAACAACGCGTACTGCCAGGACAACGAGATCTCGTGGAAGAACTGGGATCTCAATGCGGACCAGAAGAACATGCTCCGGTTCGTGTCCAAGCTGGTCCACTTGCGTCTTGACCATCCGGTGCTGCATCGTCGTCGTTTCTTCACCGGACGTGAGCCGGGTGATGATTCGAACAAGATTCCTCAGGTCGAATGGTTCGATCACACCGGATCAATCATGGATATGGAGGATTGGCAGAACACGCACGCCTTCTCCATGATGATCTTCCTGAACGGCGCGGATATCCCCGAAGTGGACTGGTACGGCAATCGGATGGTCGACAACGACTTCATTCTGATTTTCAACGCCCACTACGAGCCGATTATGTTCACACTGCCCGATGAGCGTTACGGCCGCAAGTGGCAGTTGATTGTGGATACGCACAATCCGGACGGCCCCGAGCTCAGTTACGAGGCTGGCTTCGTGATCACCGCCCAGGCGCGCAGCTTCATGATGCTCATGAGCGCCAAGAAGCCGAAGCGCCCGTTCGAGTCCGAAGAGGACTGATTCTTCGGATGCCGATGTTGAGGGGCGATATGGACATCACTCGGTGATTCGTCCTCCGGGTTGCGGCGCGTAACTGCGTATTGCCTCAGTATTCGGTTACATCCCGTACGAGGGCTCTTCGTCGGGTCACCGGCGTCCAGCTTCCCGAGGAATCATCATCGTTGAAGATCAGCTGTGTTACAGTGCCGTCGATGATTTCTGTGCATTCCCTTTGCAGGGTTATTTCGCTAATCAAGGCTCCGACGCTTGGTATCAGCAGGAGCACTGGAACGATGCTGAACAATCCGCAAAAGAGGACCCACGACCATCTACCCCAGAAACTGCGGTCGTTTCCGTTGTTGCGGACGGGTTGATGATCGGTGTCGTATGATGATTCGGGAATTCCGTTAGTGTCTGATGCCATGATTCCTGCCTTCCGTGGGTTTCTGCGATACCGCGTGCAGATGGCCGCTGACGTTGCGGAGCGTTCCGATTTCGAGCATGCCAAAGGATTTCGGATACCGTTAGAGGAAAAGTGCAAGGGGCAACTTCATCTCACACTATTTGCGGAATGTGGCAGAGACGCTGCGTCGCATGTCAGTACAGCTGGTCGTGCGATCCGGTACGGGTCAGCACAAGTTGCAGTTCGTCGCGTTCGATGCGGTAGATGAGCAGCCAGTCTCCCTCGATGTGGATTTCCCGATATCCTTTCCAGTTGTTGACCAGCGCGTGATCGCGATATTTGGTCGACAGCAGATTGTGATCTTCGGCCATCAGTGCCTCTACGGCGCGTCGCAGCTTGTCCGGGTCGTAGTGCTTCTTGAGCAGTCCTTTGAAGTCCTTTTTGAACTGCGTGGTGCGGAAGACGGATTTAAGCATCCATCAAATCCTTCATCAGATTGTCCACAGACGGAAACGCGGCACCCTCCCGGGCATCGGCCTGACGGCGGGCCTCCACGTTCAGCGGGTTCTCCCTCGTGGCGCGGAACGGCATGCCGTTGTCGGTCAGCGATTGACGCAGGAACATGTTCAATGCGGTTGACAGGTCCAGTCCCATCGACTCGTACAGTTCCTTCGCCTGTTGCTTGACTTGCGGGTCCGTGCGGAAAGTGATCGTCGCGGTATCGGCCATCGCAACCCCCTCACCACAAAATGCTAATGTATGAACATTGTAACACAATAGGAGGTGCGTGTTCAGTCGCTTAACCGATTCCCCTGGCAAGACGGCGGATAAAGGGATGCTGGGGAATACCCCCCGGCGACTTGGAGCCTCGCCCTTGCGGGACGAAGCGTCACTGTTATGACAGAACCGGCTCTGACATGCAAGAGCCAGGATTCATGATGGCTATACTAATGGCGAATGCCCTGGAACGTCACCCCTGCTCACGCCAACTACACAGCTGTCTATACGAGGAAAGCGTCGGCGAGGGAAACGACGATGATGTCGGACACGGTCATCGGTGTAATGGTCTGGCGTAGGATTAGCGCAACGATGATGACACTCATGACCGGGTCGTCGTCAATGATGGTCGTAACCGAAATGCTGCAATGTCATGTGATAGATGCCAACATGGCATTGATCTCACAGTCTCTGCGTCACCGTGAAATGTTCCAACACCACAAGGGTGTCATCGTCGAGAGGAAAACTCGGGTCTCTGAACTCGGCACGGTATTCGTCAGAGTCCCAGAACATCTCGTGGGTGCGCCGCCATTCTGCCGCGGTCGTATCGCCTTCGCCTTCGTCAATCGCATGCTGGTCAGTGACGTCGGCCAGCCGTATGACGGCCACATCGGTGGTGGCCAGCACGGCCACCCCATGGTCGTCAGAGTTCACCAGTACGGACCGGTTTCCGGTTCTCGGCAGTGGATCGGCGCATTCGACATAGTCGAGGAGCAGTGCTGCAGTGGCGATCTTCGTGCCGTCGAGAATGAGTCCCACCAGCCGGTCGCGTTCTGGTCCGGGCATCATGAATTCGGCCTTTGGCAGGTTCGCGAGGTCCGATGCTGAATGGACCGGGCGCAATTTACGCAATGTGGGCACACGGGACTGGCTGCGAATCCAGTCGGCTGCTTTCGGGTCGATAACGCGGGCGACCCATAGCAGGTTTTCCCACTGGAAGTCGAGATACTCTCGTTCAGTGTCAGCATCCGTTCGAATAAGCGGTTCCTGATGGCTGCATCGGTTGCGCATATCCAGTAGTTGAACGATGTGTGTCTCGAATTCCTTGCGTCGACGCGATTTATAGTATGGCATACCGCCGTTGGCGCGGTCACGCAGTGCCTTCCATACGGTCGGCTCCAGTTTGCGCACCAGAAGGAACCGCCATGAATCCAGTGATAGTCCCGCAATCACGCGGTCCGGGGTGATGCTATGACCAGCGTAGCGGATACGTCGTTTGACGCGTTCGACGGCTTTGCAAAACTCGTAGTCGAAACCGAAATGATCGGTTTGGTCGAACCAGTCCTCCCGACCGCAGTCGGATGCGAGTCGCGTGGAAATGAAGTTGCGCAGCATGACCTCGACATGCGCGATGTCCTCAAGGTACGCTTTGGACATGCGTGTATTCCACATATACAGCGCGACCGGGTCCAACGCCGATTCCTCGTACCGGCGCATTCGCTCCGCGGGGAACCAGCTACATAGATCGACGGCTGTGACTTGCATATTATCGGTCATAGTGTCTATACTATTCCGTGCAAGGCCCCGTGAAAGTCACTCATGCGAAACATCATGAAACTCCGGGGTCAACGTATATCCGCAGCGGTATTCGCGGTTCCTTTGATTTCCAATCGCCATGAAGCGCGAGGTCTGCGGTCTTGGTACCCGGTGTTATCAGGGGTTAAGGGTAAAAACGTGGGTCTTATCCGGGTGTGTTATTGGCGTGTTGTCGGCGACCTGTTCGAGGGAATATGAAAAAGCCCTGCTTCCAAGCGGGAGTAGGGCTTTCGGTCGGGCTAGCCGGATTTGAACCTGCGACATCCTGTTCGGATTGTGGGTTCTTGGCTCGGGCCGGTCTTGGCTCACCTTGAAACCGTTGGAATTATGCCGTTCTTGAGTTTTGAATTTCTTTGTTCAGACCACCCGGATTGGTAAATCGTGACAGTCATTGTTAGCAAAATGTTAGCGTCCCAGACCATCGAAACAGCTTAAACACTCGGCGCGTCGAAACACTGCTCCAGATGCGCTGTTAGCATCACTGCCCTTCATGATGACGATCTTCTCCGAACAGGTGATTGAAGAGAACTTGACCCGCTCTCCCCATTCACCCTAATTGGAGCTGAATGCGGAATAATCGACCCGTCTCCAACGACTGTCGTTCAAGTGTGGCGGATATCGCCATGAACTGGACAGCCGAAGTCAGCGCTCAGTCCAGCGCAGCCGAGCGTAGGCGAATGCGCAGATGAGCAGCAGGGCGGCCGCGATGAACACGGCGCGCAGGGAGCCGTCAAGCGAGGGTGTGAAGGTGGCGACCACACCGAACACGGCCACGCCGATCGCGCCACCGACCTGACGGAACGTGTTGAACACCGCGCTGGCGATACCCGCCTGCTTCTGCTCCACGCTCACCAGCACCAGTCCGGACAGTGCCGGCGTGACCAGTGCGCCGCCAAGGCCGACGACGCTCAGGGCGACGGCGATCACCCATGCGGGCATTGGAGCCGGCACCAGCACCGCGGCAAGGAACCCGACGGCCATGGCAATCAGTCCAATGGACACGGTGAACCGGGTGCCCATCGAGTTGATGACCTGTCCGCTGAACACGTTGGTGACCACCATGACCACCGCGGAGGGAATGAACACCAGCCCGGCGGCGAACGGGCTCATGCCCTGCTCGCTTTGCAGGAACAGAGTGGAGATGAAGACCATGCCGAACCAGTTGAAGATCATGATGAAGCCCACGATCAGCGAGATGCGCATGCCGTCGTTGCGGAACAGGTTCAGCGGCACCATCGGATGCCCGACCTTGGCTTGTGCGATCACGAACAGCACGAGTGCGGCGACGCCGACAGACAGCAGCGCGAGCGTCACCGGCGAGGAGATGCCCAGGGAACCGATTTCGATGACGCCGGCCACCAGCGAGGTGAGACCAATCAGCGCGAGCGTCTGGCCGAGCCAGTCGAACGAGATGGCACGGGTGGGCGATGGCGCAACCTTCGGTGCAAGAGCGAGCACAATCAGGCAGAACGGCACGTTGACCGCGAAAATCAGGCTCCAGTGGATTGGTGTGAGCAAACCGCCGAACAGTGGGCCGAACGCGGATGCCGAAGCCGAGCCGGCGCCCCACAGGCCGAGGGCGAACACACGGCGGCGCGGATCAGGATTGGCCTCGTTAATCAAGGCCATCGACGCCGGCAGGATCAGGGCTGCGGCCACGCCCATCAGGCAACGGCCGACGATGAGCACCAGCATGGTCCACGCGAAGGTGCTCAGCAGGGATGCCGCTCCGAACAATGCCGTGCCGAAGAAGAACATGCGCTTGGCGCCGAACTTGTCAGACAGACTGCCGGCGAGCAGCAGCAGCGAGGCGAACAGCAGCGTGTACCCGTCGATCATCCACTGCTGCAACGCCATATTGCCGCCAAGGTCGGCGGTGATGGTCGGCAGTGCCACGTTGACAATCATGGTGTCCATACCGGTCAGGAAGAACGCCAGCGAAGTGGCGAAAGTGGTCAGCCCGGCGCTGTAGCGGGCCGAGCGACGCGATGCGCGACGGGTTTCACGCTCGAGGCTTTCGTCTTCGCGCACGAGGCCGAGGGCTGCGGATTCGTTGATTGATGTCATACTCACCTATATCCCATTGGTTTACATGTTTCCGTTTGGTTATTGCAGTAGCTATGGTATTCTTCAAGACATCAGTAAAACAGCGGTTTATAAATGTTTGTGGTTTACATCCTATAAACCTTTAGTTTATGGAGGTCGCAATGTACGACAGAAGACTGGACGCGGTGATCGCCGCCGCGCAGACCGGCAGCTTCGCCAAGACCGGCCATCGCCTGCATATTTCCACGCCGGCGGTGGCCAAACAGGTCAATACGTTCGAAAGGGAGTACGGCCTGACGCTGTTCGACCGATCGCGCAGCGGCGTGCAACTCACCAAAGCCGGCCGAGAGTTCGTCGAGGACGCGCGGATGATTGTGCGCCAATGCGAGGAGATCCTGCGCCGTGCGCAACAACGCGGCACCGACGGCATCGCCACCGTTCGTCTTGGCGTTTCCATCCTGCGCCCCGGCCGCCGTATCCTCGACCTATGGCAACGCGACGCCGGCAAGCACGCCGACATCCGCCTGGAACTGGTGTCGATGCCCGACGACTCCGAAGCCATCAACGACATCATCACCCATCTCGGCGAAAACATCGACCTGATCTCCACGGCGTTCGACACCGGCTATTGGAACGACATATGCAGCACCGTCGCCCTCGATTCCGAGCCACTGTGCGTGGCCGTGCCACGCAACCACACGCTGGCGAGACGCGCACGACTCACATTGAAAGACCTCGAAGGCACGCGCATCCGCATCCTCAAGCACCATCGCGGCGCCAACGACACGGCTCGGGACTTGTTGGAACAATGCCCTTCCATCGATTTGATCGACATCGACCACTACTACCTTGACACGTTCAACGACTGCGCCGAATCCGGCGACCTGCTCATCTCCAAACCGATGTGGGCCGGCATTCACCCACAGCTCGTCAACGTAGCCGTGGACTGGCCCGAACCGGTCATCATGCACTACGGGCTGCTCTATCCGCTCGATGCCACCCCGGCAATTCGCACGTTTATCTCCCGCATCGCCGCACTATCCGGCCTTACTGGCGAACCCCGTGCACTACCTCATTCATGATCCTTGGGCCTTTGTCTTCCGTCTCCTGGCTTGCGGGATTGGTGATATCCGCCGTCTACTCGATAGACCGTGGCTCGTGTTCGAGCACGAGTTTCATCTTGCTGTTGTCCATCAGCCACGAGTACAGGTTCCGGTCCAGAATCATCGCCAGATCGAAACAGGCCCGCACCGCGTCCGCCAGTGTGATGCGCCGGTTCTCGCCCGGCAGCGGGACGCCGTTGACGAGCGGCTCGTGGTGGGCGACCCGGTTGCGCAGGGCATGCACGGTCTTGACAATGTTCAGCGCGTAGTTTCTTGTCCACTTGGCGTTCGCGTCCGCTGCGTGCCGACGGCCGCCAGGGAAGGACTTGACGATGCCTTTGCGCCAGAGGTCGTTCTCGTAATCGGCGCTGCCCTCGTCCGGCCAACGAGCATGGATTGCGCCGCCGTTCTCCAGCAGATTGCGCCAGAACCCGAACGTCAACGCCGCGACGAGATGGCCATGCGTGTGCCATTTCTTCTGCTGGATGGTGAGATGGCCCCATGCCTCACGGATCTGACGCTGAGTACGGTCGTCGAAACGCAGCCCCGCCATGTACCAGTCCTCGGTGCCGGCCTGCTCCAAGGCGATGAGGGACAGCTGCCGATCCATGCGGTTGCGCAAGGCGACTTCAAGGATGGCGATGTCGCCCATGCACGCGCTGGCCATGTCATGATCCCACAGGTACAGTCGCAAAGCCGGGCATGAACGTCTCCGTGCTTCGGAGTCATAGGATGAGAGCCGTTCGTTGGTGATGCACGAGCGTAACGCCCTCTCCTGTGGACTGCCCTTCCGGGGAGTCTGTGAGAGGAAATCGGCTGCTGGGTTTGACTGTCGGCTCATAACCCGTTATCATATTCCATGAAATCCCCCAAAGGGCCTCTCCGGACGGTCTTCGACTGAGCCGTGATGCACTGGGGGTTCTCTTTTATCCGGATGATTTGCCCGGATCCTGTTATCGATGTTATCGAAAGGCTTCCTTCCCGTAGAAGGCCATCTGCTCGTCTCCCCACCATGCAAGAAACCGCTAGGCTGTCTCGCCGTTATGCCCGCTGCTGCCGAACGCCCCATCGGTGGAAGCCAAACGCCATTGGTTTCCTCGGCCAACGCTGCGGCAACGAAACCGTAACCGATGGAGGGAATGGCCGGGCCTCCGAAATTCCGGTATTCATACCATGAATGATCCCGCGCATTGATCAACCGCAGTTCCTCCACGGCCAACGGCACATCGAACTCATCGGCCTCAATGGGAATCATCTTGCCCGACATGGACGCCGGATAGCCGTACTCTCCGTTGGTCCGCTCGTAATCATCAACCCATGATTGGTCAACCCGGTCACGAGTCCACGGCGATGGCCATGAGCTTGACCTCCATTGACCGTTAATCAGATACGCGAATATACGTCGATTGTGGCGGACATGCCCTTAATCAG